>NZ_JAZGQK010000033.1:0-150195 GCF_036422035.1 Plantactinospora sonchi | reverse complement strand
ACACGCCGCCGGGCGGGCTTCCGGCAACATCCGGGACAGGGTTCAATGACATCGCGGGCTCTTGACTGGCTTGGGTGTAGGAACCGTTTGCCTATCAAGAGCCCGCGACCATACCCAGCCGCCACGCCGGAACCAACCAGCCTCCTACCACCTCACCGACAACCAGGTTCAGAAACAGGCTCTATAGGAAGGGGCCCTTCCCAACACCTCAGCCGGCGGTGGCGGTGGCCAGCTTGAGACCGAAGCCGAGGAAGAGCGCCCCGATCCCGGTGGTCACGCCGGCGGCGAGTCGCCGCCGGGCGCGGAACTGGGCGGCCAGGAAGGTGCCGGCGAAGATCAGCATGGTCAGGTACAGCGCGCTGACGACCTGGGCGATCAGCCCGAGCAGCAGGAACGACAGGGCCGGATAGCGGTAGTCCGGGTCGACGAACTGGATGAAGAAGGAGATGAAGAAGAGGATCGCCTTCGGGTTGAGCAGGCTGATCACCACTGCCCGCCGGAACGGGCGGTCGGCCGCCCCGGCCGGGCGCGCGATGTCGCCCGGTCGCGGGGCCGTCGGGTCGTTGCGGGTACGCCAGCGCCGCCACGCGCCGCGCAGCATGGTCAGCCCGACGTAACCGAGGTACGCCGCACCGGCGTACTTGATCACGAGGAAGACCGGCGGGTACGCCGACAGCAGCGACGCCACCCCGGCGGCGGAGAGCAGCATCAGTACGGCGTCGCCGACGAACACCCCGGCGGCGGCCCGGTAGCCGGGGCGTACCCCGGTCCGGGCGGCGGTGCTGAGCACGAAGAGCGAGTTCGGTCCGGGCAGCAGGATGATGGCGACGGTGCCCAGCACGTACGTCCAGATGTCGGTGATTCCCAGCACGCCGGACATCATCACCCCACCGGCACTCCCGGGCGAAGTTTTTTCCGCAGCTCAGCCTGTGCTTCCGGCCACTGTTCGGCGAACATGGCGTACTGCACGGTGTCCCGCCAGCTGCCGTCCGGGCGCAGCCGGTGCCGGCGCAGCACCGCCTCGCGGGTCGCGCCGAGTCGTTCGATCGCCCGCTGGGAGCGCTCGTTGCGGATGTCGGTGTGCCAGACCACCCGTTCCGCGCCCAGTTCCTCGAAGGCCCGGGTCAGCAGCAGCAGCTTGGCCTCGGTGTTCGCCCCGGTACGCCACCACCGGCGGCCGAGGAAGGTGTGTCCGATCCCGACCGCCCGGTGTGCCGGGTTGATCTCGTAGTACGAGGTGCTGCCGATCACCTCGTCGGTGCGGGCGTCCCGGATCACCCACGGCACCCGCTCACCCCGCCAGGCGGCGTCCAGGGCGTTGCGGACGATCCCGGCCAGGTCCGCTGGGCCGGTCGGCGCGGGAACGCTGAGGAACGACCAGACCTCGAGGTCCCGGGTGGCCGCCCAGAGTCCGTCGACGTGCGACTCGGCCAGCGGTTCGAGTCGGACGTGTTCGCCGGTCAGCGGCGCCGGGGTGTGCCAGGGGGAGAGGTCGGCACGCAGGTAGTCGGGCAGCGGGGCGGTCACCCCGGCGTCCGGCTCGGGCCGGCCGGTGACCAGGCGCAGCGGCAGCACCCCGGCCCAGTGCGGCAGGGCGTGGTCCTCCGGCTCGTCGACGACACCGCCGGTGCGGGTCCGTACCGAGACCTCGCGCAGCGGCAGGGCGAGCACCGCCGTCTCGGCGAGTTCCTTGCGGGTCGGCGGCCGGCTGTCCGTGGCCCGGCCCCGGCCGACCTTCTCCACCAGCGCGGTCATCGCGGCCCGCTTCTCCGCCTCGTCGGTGACCAGGTGCGCGGTGCCGTGCGCGATCACCGAGCGGTAGTTCGCGCTGTGGTGGAACTGCGAGCGGCCGTAGACCAGGCCGTCGAGCGAGGTGACCGCGACGCAGACCGGCAGGCCGGTGTCGCCCCGGGCGGCCAGCAGTGGCCGGCTTCCGGTGGAGCCGTGCAGGTAGAGCGTCTCGCCGACCCGGACGTGCAGGGTGGGCAGCAGCCGGGGTTCACCGTCCACGGTGAAGCCGAGGTGGCAGTGGTGGGCCTCGTCGAGGAGTTCGTGGGCCGCGGCCCGCTGGTAGCCGATCCGGCCCCGGTCCCGGGTCGCGGTGGTCCGGCTGGTCCGCTCGTACGTCGGTGTCCGCTCGTCCATCTTCCCGCCTCCTTGCCTCTCGCCGTTTGTGCTAGTACGATGCTGAAACTGTGGCAGCACATTATCAGATTGCCGGTACGACGGCAGCGGAGATTTCCGCCAGCGTGGAGAGCGGGGTGCGCACCAACGCCCTGCCCGCAGGCACCCTGCTACCCGCCGTCCGGGCCCTCGCCGGTGAACTCGGGGTCAGCCCGGGGACGGTCGCCAAGGCCTACCAGGTGCTCCGCCAGCGCGGCGTGGTGGAGACCGCCGGCCGCAACGGCACCCGGATCCGACCCGAACCCCCGGTCGGCGGGCGCCGGGCCGACCTGCGGCTGCCCGCCCCGCCGGGCGCGCTCGACCTCTCCGTCGGCGGCCCCGACCAGCGACTGCTGCCACCGCTCGGTCCCCATCTGGCGACGCTCGCCGCGACCGCCGGCCCGCCGACCGGTTACGAGCGCGGCGGCGTGCTGCCCGAGCTGGTCGACGCGGCCCGGGAACGGCTGGCCGCGGACGGCGTACCGGCCGACGCCGTCACCGTCACCGGCGGTGCCTCCGACGGCATCGAACGGCTGCTCGTCTCCAACCTGAGCCCCGGCGACGCGGTCGCAATCGAGGACCCCGGCTGGGCCAACCTGATCGACCTGGTCGCCGCGCTCGGGCTCCGGATCGTGCCGATGCCGGTCGACGACGACGGGCCGACCCCGACCGGGTTGCGGGCGGCGCTCGCCGCCGGCGCCCGGGCGGTCATCGTCACCAGCCGGGCGCACAACCCGACCGGCGCGGCGGTCACCGCCGAGCGGGCGGCACAGCTGCGTCAGGTGCTGGCCGGGCACCCCGACGTCCTGCTGATCGAGGACGACCACGCCGCCGAACTCTCCGTCGAGCCGTTGCACCCGCTCGCCGGCGCGACCGGGAGCTGGGCGTTCGTCCGGTCCGCCAGCAAGCCGTACGGGCCGGACCTGCGGGTCGCGATCCTCGCCGGGGACGAGGCGACCGTCGCCCGGGTCGCCGGGCGGCTGCGGGTCGGCGCCGGCTGGGTCTCCACCGTGCTGCAGCGGCTCACCCTCGCGCTCTGGCGGGACCCGCAGGTCACCGACCGGATCGACCGGGCCCGGGAGGGGTACGCCGAGCGGGTGGCCGCGCTGCGGGCCGCCCTCGCCGAGCGGGGCGTGACCGCGCACGGGCGTACCGGGATCAACGTCTGGGTGCCGGTGCCCGACGAGACCCGGACCGTCGCCGGGCTGCGCGACGCCGGTTACGTCGTCGCTCCCGGCGCGCTCTACCGGCTCGGCAGCGGCCCCGGCATCCGGATCACGGTCAGCCCGCTCACCGGTGCCGACATCACCCCGCTGGCCGACGCGGTGGCCCGGGCCGCCGTTCCCGCCACGCCGACGACCCTGAGTGCGTGACGTCGGAGGTACCGGGTAGAACATGCGTCATGTCGGAAACCGAGACCGCCCCCGGGGCCCAGGAGTTCATCCCACCCGACGCGGAGACCCTGGCCGACCTGCGCACCGCCGCCGGCGGCTGCCGCGGTTGCGAGCTGTACCAGGACGCCACCCAGACCGTCTTCGGCCGGGGTGACGAACGCGCCCGGGTGGTCTTCGTCGGCGAACAGCCCGGCGACGTGGAGGACCGGCAGGGACTGCCGTTCGTCGGACCGGCGGGGCACCTGTTGCGCCGGGCCGTCGACGAGGCCGGGATCGACCCGACCCAGCTCTACATCACCAACGCCGTCAAGCATTTCCGTTTCGAGTCGCGCGGCCAGCGGCGGATCCACAAGACGCCCGACGGCACACACATCGTGGCCTGCCGGCCGTGGCTGGTCGCCGAGTTCGCCCGGCTGCGTCCGGAGGTCGTCGTGGTGCTCGGCGCGACCGCCGCGAAGGCGCTGCTCGGGCCCTCGTTCCGGGTCACCCGCTCCCGGGGTGTGCTGCTGCCCTGGCCGGATTCGGCCCAACGGCCGCAGGACTTCGCGCAGGTGCCGGTCGGGCCGACCGGTCAGCGGGAGTCGGTGGCGCAGACCCGGCTGGTCGCGACCATCCACCCGTCCGCGGTGCTCCGCGCCGACGACCGGGACAGCGCGTACGCCGGACTCGTCGCCGATCTCCGGGTGGTGGCCGGCGCGCTGAGCTGACGGCGGGAGGGTCGGGTCACTCCGTCATCCCGACCGGGTCGGTGCGGACCCAGCGCAGTGTCCACCGGCCGTCCTGGTCGGGGCGCGGTCCACGCGCGTACAGGTGCTCCGCCCCCGGCCCGGACGGCCGGTCGTCGGCGAGCACCCAGCGTGCCGGCGGGAGCCCGTCCGGACCGGCCGGCAGGTCCAGCAGTGTGCCGTCGGCGGGCCCGTCGGTGAACCGGACCGTGACCCTGGCCATGACAACTCCTTCCGTCCACTCCGCCCGTTCGTGCCGACCACTGGTCTACCCGGTGGGCCGACCCGCACACCAGGGGTCGGGATTTCCGGTCCGCCGGGGCAGACTCGTCACATGGAACAGCATCTCTACGAGCCGGTGCACGACGACTTCCGGGCGCTGTGCCGGGCGTTCCTGGCCCGTGAGGCGGTGCCGTACCACGACCGGTGGGAGGCCGCCGGCATCGTCGACCGGGAGGTCTGGCGGCGTGCCGGTGCCGCCGGCCTGCTCGGCATGGACCTCCCCGAGGAGTACGGCGGCGGCGGCCAGCGCGACTTCCGGTTCAACGCGGTGCTGGTCGAGGAGGTGGTCGCCGCCGGCTGCACCGGGCTCGGGTTCGGGCTGCACAACGACGTCGTCGCGCCGTACCTGGGTGACCTGGCCACCGAGGAGCGGCGGCGCCGCTGGCTGCCCGGCTTCTGCTCCGGGGAACTCGTCACCGCGATCGCGATGACCGAACCGGGCGCCGGCTCCGACCTGGCCGGGATCCGGACCACCGCCAGACGGGACGGCGACACGTACGTCCTGGACGGACAGAAGACGTTCGTCACCAACGGTGAACTGGCCGACCTGGTCATCGTGGTGGCGAAGACCGCGCCGGAGCGGGGCGCGCACGGGATCAGCCTGATCGCCGTCGAACGGGACACCCCGGGTTTCGACCGGGGCCGCCGGCTGGCCAAGGTCGGGTTGCGGGCCAACGACACCGCGGAGCTCTTCTTCGCCGACTGCCGGGTGCCGGCGGCGAACCTGGTCGGCGCGGAGAACCACGGCTTCTACCACCTGATGGCGAACCTGCCCCGGGAACGGCTCGGCATCGCGGTCGCGGCGGTCGCCGCCGCCGAGCGGATGCTCGGGCTCACCCTGGGGTACGCCCGCTCCCGGGAGGCGTTCGGCCGGCCGGTCGGCTCGTTCCAGCACAACCGGTTCCTCCTCGCCGAGCTCGACACCGAGGTCACCATCGCCCGGACGTTCCTCAACCACTGTCTCGCCGAGTTCGCCGCCGGTCGGTTGTCCGCGGTGGACGCGGCCAAGGTGAAGTGGTGGACCACGGAACTGCAGAACCGGGTGGCCGACCGCTGCGTCCAGTTGCACGGCGGCCACGGTTACATGCTCGAACAGGCGGTCGCGAAGTCCTGGTTGGACAGTCGGGTGCAGACCATCTACGGCGGCACCACCGAGATCATGAAGGAGATCATCGGCCGTGACCTCGGCCTGTAGCGTACGCCGGTGAGGAAGGGCCCCTTGTCGTCGCCGGAGCGGCAGTCGGTGGCGGAAGGGAGCGCCTTCCCGACAGCACCGCAGGGGGGAGCGGAGATGACGACGGGTTCGCGGGGCACGGCGGTCGGACCGGACACCGGTCGGGACGGTGCCGGTGGCGTCGGAGCGGGTACCGAACGGGGGGCGGGCGGGGCCGCCGGGCTGGAAGCCGGTGCGGTGGCCCGGATCCAGCGGCGGACGCTGTTGCTGCTCTGCGTCACCCAGGTGATCGGCGGGGTGGGCATGACGATGGGCATGTCCGTCGGTGTGCTGCTCGCCGCCCGGCTCGGTGGCACCGCCATCTCGGGGCTCGTGCAGAGCGCCGCGGTGGTCGGTGGCGCCCTGCTCGCCGTACCGGTGACCCGGATCATGCGCGGCGGCGGCCGGCGTCCCGGGCTGGTGGCCGCGTACCTGGTCGGGGCCGTGGGCGGGGTCCTGATCGTGGTCGCGGCGGCGACCGGCTGGGTGCCGCTGCTCTTCGTCGGTGCGCTGCTCTTCGGCGGTGGCACGACGGCCAACCTCCAGGCCCGGTACACCGCGGTCGACCTGGCCGAGCCGACCCGCCGGGGGCGACAACTGTCGCTGGTCGTCTGGGTCACCACGATCGGTGCGGTGACCGCGCCCAATCTCGCCGCCCCGGCCGACGACGCGCTCGGCTGGACCGGTCTGCCACCGCTGGCCGGCCCGTTCGTCGTCGGCGTCCTCGCCTTTGTGCTCGCCGCGGGCGTACTCCTGGTGCTGCTGCGTCCGGATCCGCTGCTGACCGCGCGGCGCCTCGCCACCGCTTCGGCGGCGGACCCGGCGGCGCCCGCCGGTGTCGGCCTGGTCGGGCCGACGCCGGCCGGTCGCGGCGACGGGCTGCGCGCGGCGGTACGGCTGGTGCGTGCCCGCCCGGCCGTCCGGCTCGGCATCGCCGCGGTGGCGGTGGGGCACCTGGTGATGGTCGGGGTGATGACGATGACGCCGGTGCACCTCGGCGAGTGGCACTCCGACGCCGACGTGCTGCGGATCGTCGGCATCGTGCTCAGCCTGCACATCGCCGGCATGTTCGCCTTCGCCCCGGTGGTCGGCTGGCTCACCGACCGGATCGGCCGCCGGGCGGTGATCATCGGCGGGACCGGTACGCTGCTCGCCGCCTGCGCGGTCGCCGGCACGGCCGGGCACGACACGGTACGGGTGTCGATCGGGCTGGCGCTGCTCGGGCTCGGCTGGTCGGCCACCATGGTGGCCGGCTCGACCCTGCTCTCGGAGTCGGTGCCGGCCGGGGTCCGGCCCGCCGTCCAGGGACTGTCGGACCTGACCATGGGACTGGCCGGGGCGTTGGCCGGGGCGTTGAGCGGGTTTGTCATCCAGACGGCCGGTTATCCGGTGCTCAACCTGCTGGCGGCGGTCGCCGTCGTACCGCTGCTGGCGCTAGCGTTGCGGACGGCTCTCGGCCCGCCGTCGGCGCGGACGACAACGGTGTGACCGTCGGGGGCGGGCAGGTGTCCGACCGGACGGTCGGGCCGGGAAGGGGAGTGTCGGGGTGCGGCTGACAGACTTCTGGACGCGTCTGGAGCAGACGTTCGGCTCGGCGTACGCCGGCAGTCTCGCCGCCGACCAGGTGTTGCCCCAGTTGGGTGGCCGGACGATCCGGGAGGCGCTCGACGCCGGCGAGGAGACGGTGGTGGTCTGGCGGGCGGTCTGCGCGGCGTACCCCGACCGGGTGCCGGGCCGGCTACGCTGAGTCCCACTCCGTGCAGTGATCCAGTGAGTACTTAGGGTATTTTTGCGTGTCGTGCGTTGAGTCGTACACCTGTTCGGCTATTGTCCACAGCGGGGCGCCCGTCCACAGGCCGCGGCCAGCCGGCTGTTTTCTGTCGGACCGAGCGCCTAGCGTGTGCGCGTGACGAAAAGTGCAGCGAAGACGCCGGCGAAGGCAGGGGTGGCGACCATGGCGGCAGGGCCTGACCGGGAGAAGGCACTCGACCTAGCTCTCGCTCAGATCGACAAGCAGTTCGGCAAGGGTTCGGTGATGCGGCTGGGGGAGAGGCCGGTCATCCAGACGGCCGTGATTCCGACCGGTTCGATCGCGCTCGACGTGGCACTCGGCGTGGGCGGGCTTCCGCGCGGCCGGGTCGTCGAGATCTACGGGCCGGAGAGCAGCGGTAAGACGACGGTGGCGCTGCACGCGGTCGCCAGCGCCCAGCGGTCCGGCGGGATCGCCGCGTTCATCGACGCCGAGCACGCGCTCGACCCGGAGTACGCGAAGGCGCTCGGCGTCGACACCGACGCGATGCTGGTCTCCCAGCCCGACACCGGTGAGCAGGCGCTGGAGATCGCCGACATGCTCGTCCGGTCCGGTGCGCTGGACATCATCGTGATCGACTCGGTCGCCGCACTCGTGCCGCGTGCCGAGATCGAGGGCGAGATGGGCGACAGTCACGTCGGCCTCCAGGCCCGGTTGATGAGCCAGGCGCTGCGGAAGATCACCGGTGTGCTCAACAACACCGGCACCACGGCGATCTTCATCAACCAGCTCCGGGAGAAGATCGGTGTCATGTTCGGCAGTCCCGAGACGACCACGGGCGGTCGGGCGCTGAAGTTCTACGCCTCGGTCCGACTCGACGTGCGACGCATCGAGAGCCTCAAGGACGGCACCGACGTGGTCGGTAACCGGACCCGGGTCAAGGTCGTGAAGAACAAGGTCGCGGCGCCGTTCAAGCAGGCCGAGTTCGACATCATGTACGGCAAGGGCATCTCCCGGGAGGGCTCGCTGATCGACGTCGGCGTGGAGCAGTCGATCATCCGCAAGTCCGGCGCCTGGTACACCTACGACGGCGACCAGCTCGGCCAGGGCAAGGAGAAGGCCCGCGAGTTCCTGCGGGAGAACCCGGACGTCGCGGCCGAGATCGAGAAGAAGATCCTGGAGAAGCTCGGTGTCGGGGTGACCGGAGCCGACGCGGCCGGCGGGCCGGAACTGCCGCCGGTGGACTTCTGAGTCGTCGGCTGAGTCGACGACCCATGGCGGGACGACGTGGTGCCCGAACGGGCCGGGGCTGGGACGCGGCCCCGGCCCGTTCGGGTGGTGGTGAGGCCGGGCGGCCGCGACGTGGCCGTGCCGGGGTTCCGGGGCAGCCCCGGCGGGGCGAGCCGGCCGACGACCAGTCCCGGGACGAGGGCGACGGGTCGGCCGGGCCGTCCCGTCCGGCTGACGAGGCCGAGCGGGCCCGGGAGATCTGCCTACGGCAGCTCGCGGTGCGACCGCGGACCCGGGCGGAGTTGGCCACCGCGCTGGCCCGGAAGGGCATCTCCGCGGAGGTGGCCGACCAGGTCCTGGACCGGTACGACGAGGTCGGCATCATCGACGACGCTGCCTTCGCCCGGGCCTGGGTCAGCAGTCGACACCAGGGTCGGGGGTTGGCCCGCCGGGCGCTCGCCAACGAGCTGCGCCAGCGGGGGGTGGACGCGGAGACCGCGACCGAGGCGCTCGGCGAGCTGGACGAGACGACCGAGGCCGAGACCGCCCGGGCGCTGGTCGACCGGAAGCTGAGGAGTGTCACCGGCACTCCCGATGCGGTCTTCCGGCGGCTGGTCGGCATGCTGGCCCGTAAGGGCTATCCGCCGGGCGTGGCGGTCCGGGCGGTCAAGGACGCGCTGGCCGAGCGGGACGCCGAGGCGGCCGAGTTCGCCGACCAGATCGACGCGGACGCGCTCGCGGAGGCCGAGGCGGAACTCGACCGGTAGTGGCCGCGTCGTCGGTGCGTGACGGCTGCCGGTTCATGATCATCGACGTCGGGGCATTGGTTATGGTCACCGGGTGGATACCGGACGGTCCTGGGAGCGCTTCCGGCGGCGGTACGTCGACTGTCCGAATCCGGCCAACCTGAGGAGTCGGATTCCTGACTCGCCCCGTTATGCCCGGGACCTCCTTGGCGTGGGGTGAGCGTCCATGTGCCCTGTGTCAGGCACCTCGTCGGATCATGAGTTTCTTGACCGAATGCCCCATCGCGACCTAGCCTCGCCTTAGACGAGTTTTCCCGACCATCGCAGGCTAAGCGCACAACATAGATCGCGTAACAGTACGGCATCACTTCGGCCAGTTCATCGGCCAGATACGCGCTACCGGGCAGGCCGGCCCGGTAACCGTGGCACCACAGTCCGGTCGTGGGCCGTGCTCCGCTGGGCCCGGCCGCGCGGCCGTACCCTAGGCCAGCCGCCTCGGTCGGGCGTCGTGACAGCCGTAGGGCGCGCGCCTCACCCGTAGGCGCAGCCCCTCCGGCGCCGGACGGCAAAGGGGAGGCGGCCATGACTGAGCGGGCCACGGGCAGGAGCAGAGCCAGACACGGCGCGACGGCGTCCAGTGCGCCGGAACGGTACGCCGCGGTGGCGCCCGGTGTGCCGGGGCGGCGGTCGACGTCCGCGCAGCCGGTGCGGGGACGGCAGGCCATGCCGGCACCCCGCGTGCCGGCCCGGTGGACGGCGGCGGTCAGCGTGTCGGCCGGGTGGACGGCGGCGGCCCGCGTGTCGGCCGGGTGGAGTGTCGAGCGTGGTGAGGCGACACCATGAGCGGCCTGGAGTGGGCCCTGCTGGTCGCGATCGTGCTGCTTGCCGGGCTGGTGGTGGTCGCCATCGCGCTCGGTGCCCGGGCACTGCGCCGGCTCGGCGCGGTCGCCGCGGCGCCGCTGCCCGACGATCCGGCGTTTGTCGCGGAGAAGGACCGCCAGGAGCAGTCCCTGGCGGCGTTGCGGAGTGCGGCCGACGAGGCGTCGTCGAGTGTCGACACGGCCAAGTCGGCGGCCGCCTCGGCCCGGGCCGAGGCCGCCGCCGCGAAGGCGGAGGCGAGTGCCGCCCGCGCCGAGGCGCAGCGGGTGCTCGACGCCGCCCGGGCCGAGGCGGACACCGTGCTGGACCGGGCGCACCGGCAGGCCGAAGCGGACGCGGAGCAGGTCCGGGCGGCGGCCCGGCGTAGCGGTGAGCGGGAGATCTCGCTGCTCGCCTCCACCACCCGGGAGCAGGCCGCCGAGGTCGAGCGGCGGGCCCAGCGAATGGACGAGCGGGAGCGCCTGCACGCCGAGGAGGTCGACCGGCTCGCCGAGCGGGAACGTCGACTGACCGCGGCGGCGGCCGACCTGGCGGCTCGGGAGGCGGCGCTGGCGGCCCGGGAGACCGCGCTGGTCGAGGCCGAGGAGCAGCGGAAGCGGGAACTGGAGCGGATCGCCGGCCTGACCGCCGACGCCGCCCGGGTCGAGCTGGTCGAGGCGATCGAGGGCCAGGCCAAGCGCGAGGCGGCGATCCTGGTCCGGGACATCGAGGCGGACGCCCGGAACACCGCCGAACACCGGGCCCGGCACATCGTGGTCGACGCGATCCAACGGGTGGCGAGCGAGCAGACGGCGGAGAGTGTGGTCAGCGTGCTGCACCTGCCCGGTGACGAGATGAAGGGCCGGATCATCGGACGTGAGGGCCGCAACATCCGGGCCTTCGAGTCGGTCACCGGGGTCAACCTGATCATCGACGACACCCCCGAGGCGGTGCTGCTCTCCTGCTTCGACCCGGTACGCCGGGAGATCGGCCGGCTGACCCTGGAGAAGCTGGTGCTCGACGGCCGGATCCACCCGCACCGGATCGAGGAGGTCTTCGAGACCGCCAAGCACGAGGTCGAACGGCTCTGCAAGCGGGCGGCCGAGGACGCGCTGGTCGAGGTCGGGATCACCGAGATGCATCCGGAGCTGGTGAGTCTGCTCGGCCGGTTGCGCTACCGGACGTCGTACGGGCAGAACGTGCTCAAGCACCTGGTGGAGACCGCGCACATCGCCGGGATCATGGCCGCCGAACTCCGGCTGGACGCGCCGACGATCAAACGGTGTGCCTTCCTGCACGACATCGGAAAGGCGCTCACCCACGAGGTGGAGGGGAGCCACGCGCTGATCGGCGCGGACCTGGCCCGCAAGTACGGCGAGGCCGAGGAGGTCGTGCACGCTATCGAAGCGCATCACAACGAGGTGCAGCCGCAGACCATCGAGGCGGTGCTGACCCAGGCGTCGGACGCCTGTTCCGGTGGCCGGCCGGGCGCCCGGCGGGAGAGCCTGGAGGCGTACGTCAAGCGGCTGGAGCGGATCGAGGAGATCGCCGGCGGCAAGTCCGGGGTGGAGAAGGTCTTCGCGATGCAGGCCGGCCGGGAGATCCGGGTGATGGTCAAGCCGGACGACGTCGACGAGATCGGCGCGGCGGTGCTGGCCCGGGACGTGGCCAAGCAGATCGAGGAGGAGCTGACCTACCCGGGGCAGATCCGGGTGACCGTGGTACGCGAGTCCCGGGTCACCGAGATCGCCCGCTGACCGGTACCCCGGAAAGCGACACCGGCGGCCGCCTCCCTCGCGGGAGGTGACCGCCGGTGCGGTGTCTCGGTCGACGGTGGTGCCGAGCAGGTGGGGTCGGAGGCCGGCCGGTCAGGCGCCGACGACCGCGCCCTCGCCCGCGCCCTGCGGTACGGACGGCTGCGGCGTGTCGGCGACCTTGGGGGCCCGTCCGCCACGGTTGCGGCTGCGCCGGTCGAGCCAGTTGGCGAGCATGGTGAGCAGCGAGTTGAGAATGATGTAGATGACCGCGACCACCATGGCGGCGGCGACGACGTTGCCGTAGTTGGCGGACAGGTCGTTGACGCCGCGTTGCAGCAGCTCGGGGTAGGCGACGATGTAGCCGAGCGCGGTGTCCTTGAGCAGGACGACCAGCTGGCTGACGATCACCGGCAGCATCGACCGGGCGGCCTGCGGCACCAGGATGTGCCGCATCACCAGGCTCTTGCGCATGCCGATCGCGTACGCCGCCTCGGACTGTCCCCGGGGGACGGCCCGGATGCCGGCCCGGAACGCCTCGGCGAGCACCGAGCCGTTGTAGAGGGTGAGCCCGATGACCACCGCCCAGAAGGCCGAGACCGGTGCCTGGATCATGAACGGCACGGCGTAGAAGATGAAGAAGATCATCAGCAGCAGCGGCACGGCCCGGAAGAACTCCACGACCGCGCCGGCCGGGATGCTGATCCACCGGTGCTCGGAGAGCCGGCCCACCGCGAAGATGACGCCGAAGGCGAGCGAGAACACCATGCCGGTGGCGGCGGCGAACAGTGTCGCGCGCAGGCCCGGAATGATGAATCCGGTCCAGGTGCCCGACTCGGCGAACGGCTTCCAGAGGGCCCCGGACCACTGCCCGGCCTCGTCGAACTTCTGGTAGATCCACCAGAGCAGGGCGAGGAGCGCGACGCCGAAGACGACGGTCAGTACGGCGTTGCGGACCTTGGCCCGGGGTCCGGGGTGGTCGTACAGGACCGAGGTGGTGTTGCTCATCAGCGCTTCACCGCCAGCCGGTTGGCGAGCCATCCGAAGAAGTAGCCCGTCGGGATCAGGAGCAGTGCGAAGGCGCCGGCGAAGACCGCGAAGATCAGGATGCCGGCGTTGCCGTACGAGTTGATCAGGTCCTTCATCACGCTGGACGACTCCATCAGACCGATGGTGCCGACGATCGTGCTGTTCTTGCAGAGCGCGATCAGGATGCTGCCCAGCGGCGCGACGACGGCCCGGCCGGCCTGGGGCAGCACCACGATGCGCAGGGTCTGGGCGAAGGTCAGCCCGATCGCCCGGGCCGCCTCGGCCTGCCCGGCCGGCACGGTGTTGATGCCGGAGCGGATCGCCTCGCAGACGAACGCGGCGGTGTACGTGGAGAGCCCGATGACACCCAGCCAGTAGACGTTGGTGTCGAGCTCCTCGGACAGCGTCAGGCCGAGCGTGCTGTAGAGACCGAAGTAGCAGAAGAAGATGATCAGGGTCAGCGGCGTGTTGCGGAAGATGTTGACCCAGCCGGCGCCGAACAGCCGCAGCACCGGAATGGGGGAGACCCGCATCGCGGCCAGGACCACGCCGAGCACCAGTGCGAGCACCGAGGAGGCGCCGGTCAGTTTGAGGATCCAGACGAAGCCCGACACCGTGGCGTCGACGTTTGCCGGATCACCGAATACGTCCATGTGTCCTTGCTCCTGGAGAGCACATCGGGCCCTGAACGACAGCCGGGGCCGGCGGGTGTTCGCCGCCGGCCCCGGGTCAGACGATCAGGCGGGGCAGTTGGTCAGCTTGCTGGTGTCCAGGGTGGGGGCGGGGGTGCCGCTCTTGCCGAGGGTCTTGTCCCAGGCGGCCTTGTAGGTGCCGTCCGCCGCGGCGGCGGTGAGGATCTCGTTGACCTTCTTGCAGCCCGCCGTGTCATCCTTCTTCAGCCCGATGCCGTACGGCTCGGTGGAGAAGGGCTTGCCGACCACCTTGAGCTTGCCCGCGTACTGGTCCTGCGCGGCGTAGCCGGCGAGGATGATGTCGTCGGTGGTGACCGCGTCGACCTGGCCGTTCTCCAGCAGCGGCAGACACTTGGTGTACGCGTCGAACTGCTGCAGCTTCGCCTTCGGGTAGTCGGTCTGGATCCGCTTGGCCGGCGTCGAGCCGTTCACCGAGCAGACCGTCTTGCCCTCCAGCGACTCCGGGCCGGCGATCGTGGTGTTGTCCGCCTTGACCAGCAGGTCCTGGCCGGCGATGTAGTACGGCCCGGCGAAGTTGACCTTCTGCTTACGCTCGTCGTTGATCGTGTAGGTCGCCACGACGAGGTCGACGGTGCCCTGCTGGATGAACGGCTCCCGGTTGGGCGTGGTGGTGGTCTTCCACTCGATGCCGCTCTCCTCGACACCCAGACCCTTGGCAATGATCTTGCCAATCTCGATGTCGAAGCCCTCGTACGTGCTTCCGGTCTGCAGACCGAGGCCGGGCTGGTCGGACTTGACGCCGATGACCAGCTTCTTGCTCGACTCCGCCTTGCCGACGATCCCGGACCCGGAGCCACCCGAACCGGTACCGTTGCCATCACCGCCGCAGGCGGCGACGGTGAACGAGAGTGCCGCGACCGCGGCCATCGCCGCCACGCGCGTGATACGCATTCCTCTTCCCCTTCTTCGACTTAGCGCACCGGCCAACCGACCGGGCGCTCCACACAGGACGCCTAGTGCGTCAGGATCTTCGACAGGAAGTCCTTGGCCCGCTCGCTGCGCGGGTTGGCGAAA
Source organism: Plantactinospora sonchi (assembly GCF_036422035.1). NCBI lineage: Bacteria > Bacillati > Actinomycetota > Actinomycetes > Micromonosporales > Micromonosporaceae > Plantactinospora > Plantactinospora sonchi. The sequence continues at coordinate 135,324 of NZ_JAZGQK010000033.1, read as the reverse complement.
AACTCGGCGGGCGGAGCGTCCTCGACGAGCTGTCCGTCGGCCATGAAGATGACCCGGTTGGCGGCGTGCCGGGCGAAGCCCATCTCGTGCGTCACCACCACCATGGTCATGCCGTCCTTGGCCAGCGAGGTCATCACCTCGAGCACCTCGCCGACCATCTCCGGGTCGAGGGCACTGGTCGGCTCGTCGAAGAGCATCGCCTTGGGCTGCATGGCCAGTGCCCGGGCGATCGCGGCCCGCTGCTGCTGTCCGCCGGAGAGCTGCGCCGGGAACTTGTCGGCCTGGCTGGCGATGCCGACCCGGTCGAGCAGTTCGAGGGCCCGCTTCTTCGCGGACTCCGGCTTCTCCTTACGCACCTTGATCGGCCCGAGGGTGACGTTCTCCAGGATCGTCTTGTGGGCGAAGAGGTTGAACGACTGGAAGACCATGCCCACGTCGCTGCGCAGGCGGGCCAGGGGCCGGCCCTCGGCGGGCAGCGGCTGGCCGTCAAAAACGATGGTCCCGGAGTTGATCGACTCCAGGCGGTTGATCGCCCGGCACAGTGTCGACTTGCCGGACCCGGACGGTCCGATCACCACGACGACCTCACCCCGGCTCACCGAGAGGTTGACGTCCTGCAACACGTGCAACGGGCCGAACCACTTGTTGACTCCGTCAAGCCGGATGAGCGGTTGGTCGGTCGTACCACTCACTTCGCCCGCCTGGCTCCGCTCGGTCATGCCCCACCTGTCTCGTCCACGGTCTGTCACACCGGATTCCGCTGAATCAGTGACGCAACTCTAGGGGACCTGACGTGCTGGAACGCAATCGAGTTCATCACGGGGCGGTAACGACGACCACGAAGATCGGAACTGTCCGTTAAGGTCTGTGGACTATTTGTGACCATTGGCTGTGGAATAGGACGCCTGGGCAGGACACGCGCCGGCGGCGGTGCCGGATCCGGGCCGGTGACCGGCCGGATGACCCGCCGTACGACCCCGTCCGGTGGCGGCGCGGCCGGCTCGGGACCGGCGCCGGTGGGCAACCGCTCGGATCGGCTCCGGTGGTCACCCCTGGTTCGGGTCGGCTCCGGTGGTCGACCGCGCGGCTCGGCGTCGGCCCGGGGGAAGAGGGGTGGCGGAGGCGTACGGGGATCGAACCCGCCCGACCGAGCTACTCGGTCGCATCGGTTTTGAAGACCGTGAGGACCACCAGGTACCTGTCCGCCTCCGTGGCGAATCGTGATGTTCCGTCCCTGATCGTAGGCGCTGTACCGGATGTCCGTGGCTGATCGCGCCGGGCCGTGGCTCGGGGGAGACGGTGCGGAGCGCCGTCGCCGCCGTGCTCCGCACGGACCCGACCGGGATCCGTTCCGCGACCGGCGCCGCGCACGACCGCACCTCCACCGCGACCCAGGTGTACCCGGGCTGGTCGGGTTCGGGGACGTCGTGACCGGCGGGCTGTCGGTAGGTCAGGACGGTGGTGGTCACCTGACCGTCCAGGAAGGTCGCGCTGCCGCCCATCGGCAGGATGCCCGGGGTGGACGGTGGGGTCGGGTCGGCCGTCACCGGCGTCGTCGCGGCCGGCGACCCGGTGCCCGGCCCCGGACCGGCGCAGGCGCCGAGGACCAGGGCGATGCCGGCAACGGCCAGCTTCGATCGACGCATGTCATCGAACCGTACGAGCCGTTGTCAACGGCGACAACGGGCGCCCCGTCCGGCTCCAGATCGGACCGCGGCGACGTCGGGGTCACCGCTACGGGTGACGTGACCGGCGGGCGGAGACCCGCTCGCGAACTGTCCGGTGGCCGACGGCTGTCACCCGGTTTTCGCCACGCAGGGTGAGGGATCCGGGCGAGCCGCGCTGCCGAGGGGGTGTCGTATGACTACAATAGGTAGTCAAGGGTCGTCTATTTCGGCGGATATGGTCACAGACCGGTAACTTAGCCGCGCTCGACCCGGTCCGCCCGGCACCATCGTTGGTGATGGCCGTCCTGCCCGACGACCACAGGCGACCGACCGGCCGCCGCCACGAGGGAGTGGTCGGGCCGGACCGAGCAGAGCGAGGAGGCGGCAATGATCGAGCTGTGGAACTGGAGGATCGAGAGGCGCGTCGCCGCCACGGAGATCCGTCCCGCGCTCGCCGACGCGCTCCGCGTACCGGTGCTGCCGCTCGGTGCGATCGACCCGGCGGACATCCCGCAGGGCGCGATGCTCGTCGACGTGTGGCACCGGCCCGGCGACTTCCCGACCTCCGTCGACTGCTACGCGGTGCCGGCCGACCTGCCGGAGGTGGTCGCCGTCGCGGCGTTCGCCCGCCGCCTGCGCCGGTCCTGCCTGCTGCCGGACGACACCCTCGACGCCGGACGCCACCTGTTGGTCACCGCCGACGGCACGATCCGCCCGGTGCACCTCGACGTCCGGGAGACCGACGACGGTGAGATCCTCTCCAACCAGCGGCTCTGCACGGTGCTCAGCCCGCGGTGCCGGGGCTGGTCACCCTGCCATCAGTCGCGCTGGAGTCCGGACTCGGTGCTGCCCGCCCTCGCGGCGGCCTGACCGCCACCCCGGACCACCAGGTTGTCGAGCAGGGTCCGGGTCGCCTCCGCGACCGCGGCCACCGCCGCGTCGAACGCCTCCGCGTTGTGCGCGGCCGGGCTGCGGAACCCGGAAATCTTTCGGACGTACTGCAACGCGGCGGCCTCGATGTCCGCGGCGGTGACCACCTCGGCGTACGGCTCCCGCAGGGTCTTGATGCTCCGGCACATGGCTTCTCCTCGTCTCAGACCGCTCCCCGGTCACCGCCGGTGGCGGGTTCCGCCGCCCGGTCCCGGCGACGGGGCGACTCCGCCCGCACGGTGGGATCCGGCCCCGCCGCCCGCTGCGGATACTCTGTCATTGTCATGACTACCGCAGCCCCCGGCAGCCCGCGCACCTACCAGGTGCGGACGTACGGCTGCCAGATGAACGTGCACGACTCCGAGCGGATCTCCGGACTGCTGGAGCAGGCCGGTTACGTCCGGGCCGCCGAGGCCGACGATCCCGACGTGGTGGTCTTCAACACCTGCGCCGTACGGGAGAATGCGGACAACCGGCTCTACGGCAACCTCGGTCACCTGCGTCCGGTGAAGGAGAAGCACCCCGGGATGCAGATCGCGGTCGGTGGCTGCCTCGCCCAGAAGGACCGTGGCGAGATCGTCCGCAGGGCACCCTGGGTCGACGTGGTCTTCGGCACCCACAACATCGGCTCGCTGCCGGTGCTGCTGGACCGGGCCCGGCACAACACCGCCGCCGAGGTGGAGATCCTAGAGTCGCTGGAGGTCTTCCCGTCGACCCTGCCGACCCGCCGCGAGTCGACGTACGCCGGCTGGGTGTCGATCTCGGTCGGCTGCAACAACACCTGCACGTTCTGCATCGTGCCGTCGCTGCGTGGGCGGGAGAAGGACCGCCGGCCCGGCGACATCCTGGCCGAGGTACGCGCGCTGGCCGCCGAAGGTGTGCTCGAGGTCACGCTGCTCGGCCAGAACGTCAACTCGTACGGCGTGGAGTTCGGAGACCGGCTCGCCTTCGGCAAGCTGCTCCGGGCCACCGGGGAGATCGAGGGGCTGGAGCGGGTCCGGTTCACCAGCCCGCACCCGAGGGACTTCACCGACGACGTGATCGCCGCGATGGCCGAGACGCCCAACGTCTGCCACTCGCTGCACATGCCGCTGCAGTCCGGCTCCGACGACGTGCTGCGGGCGATGCGCCGCTCGTACCGGGCCGACCGCTACCTGGGGATCATCGAGAAGGTCCGGGCGGCGATGCCGGACGCGGCGATCACCACCGACATCATCGTCGGCTTCCCCGGGGAGACCGAGGCGGACTTCGAACGGACCCTGGAGGTGGTACGCGCGGCCCGGTTCGCCTCCGCCTTCACCTTCCAGTACTCCCGGCGGCCCGGCACACCGGCCGCCGAGATGCCCGGCCAACTGCCCAAGCAGGTGGTGCAGGAGCGTTACGAGCGGCTGATCGCGTGCGTCGAGGAGATCACCTGGGCGGAGAACCGGACGCTGGTCGGCACCCCGGTGGAGGTGCTGGTCGCGGTCGGCGAGGGACGCAAGGACGACCGGACCGGTCGACTCTCCGGCCGTGCCCGGGACGGTCGGCTGGTGCACTTCGCCGCCGGTTCGTACGCCGGCCAGGTCCGGCCCGGCGACATCGTGCGTACCGTGGTCGACTACGCCGCGCCGCACCACCTGAACGCCGACGGCGAGCCGCTGAGCCACCGCCGTACCCGGGCCGGCGACGCCTACGAGGCGGGGCGGACGCCGCGTACCAGCGCGGTGTCGCTCGGGTTGCCGTCCGTCGGGGCGCCGCCCGCGCTACCCGCCTCCGCCGGCGCCTGCGACCGCTGACCGTCCGGCGGCTGTAACCCCGTACCGGAAAGGGCCCCTCCCCATCGCCCGCGCGATGGAGAGGGGCCCTTCCGCACACTTCTCGGACCGGACCGCCAGGCGGTGTCAGCCCGCCTGTTCGGCGAGTTCGAGGAAGCGCCGCTTGGACGCCAACGCCTGCTCGGCCTCGCGGATCCGCCGGGCGTCGCCGGCGCTCTGCGCCCGGGCGAGCCGCTGCTCGGCCTCGGCCACCTGCTCACGCATCTGCACCAGCAGCGGGTTGGCCGACGGCTCGGTCCGCCGCCACGCCGAGTCCATCGCCTGGCGGACCTTCTCCTCCACCGCACGGATCCGCCGGTCCAGACCGGCGGCCGCCTCACGCGGGACCCGGCCCGCCTCGTGCCACTGGCCCTGGATCTCCCGCAGCTTCGCCTGCGCGCCCCGCGGGTCGGCCTCGACGTCCAGCGCCTCCGCCTCGACGACCAGGGCCTGCTTGCGCTCCAGGTTGCCGCGCAGTTCCGCGTCCCGGGCCGAGAAGACCTCGCTGCGCCGGGAGAAGAAGCTGTCCTGGGCCGCCCGGAACCGCTCCCAGAGCCGCTCCTCGGCCTCCTTGGAGGCCCGGGGCGCGGCCTTCCACTGTGTCATCAGATCCCGCAGCCGGTTGGCGGTGGCCGCCCAGTCCGTCGAGTCGGCCAGCGACTCGGCCTCGGTCACCAGCTCTTCCTTGACCCCCTGGGCCTGCTTACGCTGCGCGTCCAGAGTGGCGAAGTGGGCACCGCGTCGCCGGGTGAAGCCGTCCCGGGCGGCGGCGAACCGCTTCCACAGCTCCCCGTCGGTCTTCTTGTCGACACCCCGGATGGTCTTCCACTCGTCCAGGATCTCCTTGAGCCGGTCGCCGGCGGTCTTCCAGCCGGTCGACTCGGCCGCCAGCTTCTCGGCCTCCTCGACGAGTGCCGTCTTCCGGGCCACCGCCTCGACCCGGGCGGTCTCCCGGGCGGCCCGGGCCTCGCCGGCCTTGCCCTCGGCCACCGTGGCGAGCCGCTCCAGCCGGGCGGCGAGCCCGTCGATGTCGCCGACCACGTGCGCCTCGGCGAGTGAGCCCCGCAGCCGTCGGATGGTGGTCAGCGACCCGGACGGATCCGCGGCCCCGGAGTTGAGTCGGGCCTCGACCAGGTCGACCTCGGTGACCAGGTCGGCGAAGCGGCGGGCGAAGTGGGCCAGGCCCTCCTCCGGTGCTCCGGCCTGCCAGGAACCGACCACGCGCTCGCCCTCGGCCGTCTTGACGTAGACGTTCCCGTCCTCATCCACCCGTCCGAAGGCAGTCCAGTCACTCATGTGCCCATCCTCGTTCTCCCGGCGCCGGCGGGGCTGGGGGTCCCCGACGTACGCCGCCACGGCGCAGCGAAGTTTCTCCCGGCATTGTCACAGGTCCAACCCGGTCCCCGTCGAGCGCCTGTCGTCGACCGTGACCATACGGTGTCTTTGACCGTATGTGGACCGCCTGGCCTGCGCGCGGGTGGTGGCCCGCCCGCTACGGTGATGCCGTGCCACTGGTCGCCGCCGCTGTCTGTCCGCATCCACCGATCATCGTTCCCGCACTCGCCGGGTCGGCCGCCAGTGAACTCGCCGGCCTCCGGGAAGCCTGTGACGAGGCGATCACCCGACTCGTCGACTCCGCAGCCCGCCGCGTTGTGGTGGTCGGTGCCGACAACGCGACCTTTCAACACCACCTTCCCACCCGGGGCTCCTTCGCGCCATGGGGCGTTCCGGTGGAGGTGGCCATCGGCGATCCGGACCGGGCGGCGGGACGACCGCCCCTGCCGTTGAGCCTGTCGGTGGCCGCCTGGCTGGTGAACCGGCAACCCGGCGTACCGCCGGATCTCTGGCACCTGGTCAGCGTGGCGCGGGACGCCCCGGTCGCCGACTGCGCCCGGCTCGCCGACAAACTCGCCGAGACCGGTGCGGCCGGTGCGGACGAACCGTGGGCGCTGCTGGTGATGGGGGACGGCTCGGCCTGCCGGGGGGAGAGGTCCCCCGGGTACGACGATCCGGCCGCCGAGCCGTACGACGACGGGGTCGCCGAGGCGTTGGCCACGGCCGACGCCCAGGCCCTGCTGGCGTTCTCCCCGGAACTGTCGGCGCGACTTCGGGCCACCGGGCGGGCGCCCTGGCAGGTGCTGGCCGCCGCGACGCTGCGCAGCGGGCTGCCCTGGCGAGGTGACGTCTCCTACTACGCGGCGCCGTACGGCGTGAGCTACTTCGTCGCCAACTGGGCGCCGGCCGTCCCGTCCGGACCGTCGCGGTGACCACGGGCGTCGTGGTCGCGGTGGTCGGGCCGACCGCGGCCGGCAAGTCCGCCCTGAGCCTGGCGTTGGCGCACGCCCTCGGCGGCGAGGTGGTCAACGCGGACTCGATGCAGCTCTACCGGGGCATGGACATCGGTACCGCCAAGCTCACCCCAACGGAACGGGCCGGGGTGCCGCACCACCTGCTGGACATCTGGGAGGTGACCGAGCCGGCGAGCGTGGCGGAGTACCAGCGGCTGGCCCGGGCCGCGGTCGACGACATCCTGGCCCGTGGGCGGGTACCGCTGCTGGTCGGCGGATCCGGGCTCTACGTCCGGGCGGTGCTCGACGAGTTCGAGTTCCCCGGCACCGATCCGGTGGTGCGGGCGAGGTTGGAGGAGGAACTGCGGGCGGAGGGGCCGGAGTCGCTCCATGCCCGGTTGCGGGCCGCCGACCCGCTCGCCGCGTCGCAGATCCTGCCCGGCAACGGACGGCGGATCGTCCGGGCCCTGGAGGTGATCGAACTCACCGGCGCGCCGTTCACCGCCTCGCTGCCCCAGCCGACCCCTTGGTACGACGCGGTGCAGATCGGGGTCGACCTGGACACCACGATCCTCGACGAGCGGATCGCCGTCCGGGTGGACCGGATGTGGCAGGCCGGCCTGGTCGCCGAGACCGCCGCCCTGGTCGAACTCGGGCTCCGGTCCGGTCGTACGGCCAGCCGGGCCCTCGGCTACCAGCAGGTGCTGCGGATGTTCGACGGCGAACTCGACGACCCGCAGGCCCGGGACGACACGGTCCGGGCCACCCGGCGGTTCGTCCGCCGGCAACGCTCCTGGTTCCGCCGCGATTCCCGGATCACCTGGCTGGACGCGGCCCGGGACGACCTGGTCGAGGCCGCGTTGGCGGCGGTGGCGGCGGCTCGGGGATGATGGGGGCGTGCACTTCACCAAGGGCCATGGCACCGGCAACGACTTTGTCATCCTGCCCGATCCCGACGGCCGGCTGGAGCTGACTCCGGCGATCGTGGCCGCGCTCTGCGACCGGCGGCGGGGCATCGGCGCCGACGGCGTACTGCGGGTGGTCCGGGCGGCGAAACATCCGGACGCGGTCGGGTACGCCGACGCGGCCGAGTGGTTCATGGACTACTGGAACGCGGACGGCTCGCTCGCCGAGATGTGCGGCAACGGGACCCGGGTCTTCACCCGCTACCTGACCGTCAACGGGCTCGCCGAGCCGGTCGACGGCACGCTGCCGCTGGCCACCCGGGCCGGCGTGGTCCAGGTACGGGCGGGCGCCGAGGAGATCGCGGTCGACCTGGGCGCACCCCGGATCACCGGTCGGGACGTCGCCACCGTCGGCGGGCTCACCCTGGCGGGTACGGCGGTGGACTGCGGCAATCCGCACCTGGTCTGCCCGCTGCCGAACAGCATCGAGTTGCCGAGCCTGGACCTGACCAAGGCTCCCGGGTTCGACCCGGCGGTCTTCCCGACCGGCGTCAACGTCGAGTTCGTCACCCCGGCCGGGCCGGTGGAGGGCGCCGACCTGCACGTGCTGATGCGGGTCCACGAGCGTGGCTCGGGAGAGACGCTGTCCTGCGGCTCGGGTGCCTGTGCGGTGGCGGCGGTGGCGCTGCGGGACGCCGGCCGGACCGCCGGGGTGGTGGCGGTGGACGTACCGGGCGGCCGGCTGACGGTCACCGTCGACGAGCGGAGCTGCTGGCTGGCCGGCCCGGCGGTGCTGGTCGCGCACGGCGAGATCAACCTGGCGGCGCTGGCCGTCTAGCCGACCGTGGTTAGGAAGGGCCCCTTCTACAACCGGAAACGATAATAGGGGGCCCTTCCTTACACCTCAGTTGGAGAGCGGGCTCGCCGGAGCGGCCGCCTCGGCGGCGATCTCGGGCAGGTCGGCCGGTCCGGGATCGGCGGCCGGCGGCGGGGCCGGGTGGTGGGCGGCGGCCCGGACGGCGGCGGCCACGGCGGGGGCGACCCGCGAGTCGAAGACGCTCGGCACGATGACCGTCGGGTTGATCTTGTCCGAACCGACCACGTCGGCGATCGCCCGGGCCGCGGCGATCGCCATCTCTTCGGTGAACTCCTCGGCGTGCGCGTCCAGCATGCCCCGGAACACACCCGGGAAGGCGAGCACGTTGTTGATCTGGTTCGGCTGGTCGGACCGGCCGGTCGCGACCACCGCCGCGTGCTTGCGCGCCTCGCGCGGGTCCACCTCGGGGTCCGGGTTCGCCAGCGCGAAGACGATCGCGTCCGGGGCCATCGTGGCGATGTCGTCCCCGGTGAGCAGGTTGGGGGCACTCACCCCGATGAAGACGTCCGCACCGGCCAGCGCCGACTTGAGGTCGCCGGAGTAGTTGTCCCGGTTGGTGTTCTCGGCCAGCCACTGCCAGGCCGAGTTCAGCCCGGTCAGGCCACGGTGCAGGGCGCCCTGGCGGTCGTACGCGATGATGTCGCCGACCCCCTGGCGGAGCAGCAACTTCATGATCGCCGTACCGGCGGCACCGGAACCGGAGACGACCACCCGTACGTCGGCGAGCTTCTTGCCCACCACGCGCAGCGCGTTGGTCAGCGCGGCCAGCACGACGATCGCGGTGCCGTGCTGGTCGTCGTGGAAGACCGGGATGTCGAGCAGTTCCCGGAGCCGGGTCTCGATCTCGAAGCAGCGGGGGGCGGCGATGTCCTCCAGGTTGATCCCGCCGTACTGCGGGGCGATCGCCCGGACGATCGAGACGATCTCGTCCGGGTCCTGGGTGTCCAGTACCACCGGCCAGGCGTCGACCCCGCCGAACCGCTTGAACAGGGCGGCCTTGCCCTCCATCACCGGCAGGGCGGCGGCCGGGCCGATGTTGCCCAGCCCCAGTACGGCGGAGCCGTCGGTCACCACCGCGACCGTGTTCCGCTTGATGGTGAGCCGGCGGGCGTCCTTGGGGTTCTCCGCGATCGCCAGGCAGACCCGGGCGACACCCGGGGTGTACGCCCGGGACAGCTCGTCCCGGTTGCGCAGTGCGACCTTCGGGGAGACCTCGATCTTGCCGCCCAAATGGAGCAGGAAGGTACGGTCGGAGACCTTCCGGACGTCCACCCCGTCCAGCGCGGTCAACGACCGCACGACCTGGTCGGCGTGGGTCGCGTCGGCGGTGTCGCAGGTGAGGTCGACGATCACCGTGCTGGGGTCGGAGTCGACCACGTCGAGCGCGGTGACGATGGCGCCGGCCTCCCCGACGCAGGTGGTCAACCGGCCGATGGCCGAGGCGTCCGCCGTTACACCGATCCGGATGGTGATCGAGAATCCGGCACTCGGCAGTCGCGTGATCCCCACGTCGTCCTCCGTCGTCTTCCCGCGGCATCGTTGCCGCCGTCAGCATTCTGACCTACCGGGCGCGGGTGAAAACCTGCCGCGTACCGATGTGGCCGCCGTTCGGCGACCGGATCACCCTAGGCCGGCCCGGAAACGCCGCTGACGTCAGCCCGGGTCGGCCGGACTCCGGTCACCCGTGGGACCGTCGGCCGTTCCCGGGGCGTCGTCCGCCGGCCAGGCGGTGCCGCCGGTCGTCCGGGAGGGGACGGGGCCGTCGGTCAGTGGAGGAGTCGGGCCGGCCGGTCCGGGTAATCCCCGGCCGGGACCCGTGGTGGAGGCGCCGTGGTCCGGGCGGGCGGGGATATAGCGGGTGCACCGGGCGGACGCGCGTGTCACGATTGATTTCCCGAGACACAGGGACAACACCCCGACACGGTCAGACCGGACATCCATTCCAGCTCCGGTCGCACCAGACAGATGACCCGAACGAACCGGAGGACGGCTTGCGAGACCAGGAAAGCTTCGTTCGACTGGCGGACGAGGACCTCGACGCCATCGTCATCAACGACGACGATGTCACCACCGGCGAACTGGAGCTGGAGGACCGCCAGGCGCTGCGCCGGGTGGCCGGTCTCTCCACCGAGCTCGTCGACGTCACCGAGGTCGAGTACCGGCAGTTGCGGCTGGAGCGCGTGGTCCTGGTCGGCGTCTGGACCGACGGCACCGTGACCGACGCGGAGAACTCCCTGGCCGAGCTCGCGGCGCTGGCGGAGACGGCCGGCTCGCAGGTGCTCGAGGGGCTGATCCAGCGTCGCAGCCGTCCTGATCCGGCCACCTACATCGGTCGGGGGAAGGTGGACGACCTCGGTTCCGTGGTCCTCTCCACCGGCGCCGACACGGTGATCTGCGACGGGGAGCTCTCCCCCTCCCAGTTGCGCAACCTGGAGCAGCGCACCAAGGTCAAGGTCGTCGACCGGACCGCGCTGATCCTGGACATCTTCGCGCAGCACGCCAAGAGCAAGGAGGGCAAGGCGCAGGTCGAGCTGGCCCAGCTCGAATACCTGCTTCCCCGACTGCGCGGTTGGGGCGAGAGCCTGTCCCGGCAGACCGGCGGTAGCGGCCGGGGTGGCGGCGCGGGCGGCGGCGTCGGTCTGCGTGGTCCCGGTGAGACCAAGCTCGAGACCGACCGTCGGCGGATCCGGATCCGGATCTCCCGGCTGCGCCGCGAGATCAAGGGCATGCGGACGGTACGGCAGACCAAGCGGGCCCGGCGGATCCGCAGCAACGTACCGGCGGTGGCGATCGCCGGCTACACCAACGCCGGCAAGTCCAGCCTGCTCAACCGGCTGACGAACGCCGGCGTCCTGGTGGAGAACGCCCTCTTCGCGACGCTCGACCCGACGACCCGCCGGGCGTACGCCTCCGACGGGCGGGTCTACACGCTGGCGGACACCGTCGGATTCGTCCGGCACCTGCCGCACCAGATCGTCGAGGCGTTCCGGTCCACCCTCGAGGAGGTCGCCGACGCCGATCTTGTCGTGCACGTGGTCGACGGCGCGCATCCCGACCCCGAGGAGCAGGTGCGGGCGGTCCGGGAGGTGCTGGCCGAGGTCGGCGCCGACAAGCTGCCTGAGCTGCTGGTCATCAACAAGATCGACGCGGCGGACGAGGAGACCCTGCTCCGGCTGAAGCGGGAGTGGCCGGACGCCATCCTCGTGTCCGCCCGGACCGGCCGGGGGATCGACGAGCTGCGGGCCACGATCGAGGCCCGGCTGCCCCGACCGGCGGTCGAGGTGCGGGCGGTGCTGCCGTACGACCGTGGCGACCTGGTGGCCCGGGTGCACCGGCAGGGCGAGGTGCTCGGCACGGCCCACCTGCCGGAGGGGACGAAACTGCACGTGCGGGTCGACGAGGCACTGGCGGCGGAACTCGCGCCGTACCAGGAGGTAGTGGGATGAGGTTTTCCGGCCTCGACACGGCAGCCCTGGGTTGATCACGCCGCCTCACCGGTTTGCGTCGCGCGCATGCGACACTGGGCGGATGCGGCGAGTCCTCTCCACGGTGCTGGTTGGCTCCGGCGTGCTCGGGTTGAGCCTGGGCCTGGTCGGGGTGAACCTCGGCGTCGACGCGACGGCGGCGTCGGCCGAGGCCGGCAAGAAGGTCTGCACCATCACCGACGAGCGGATGAGTGAACTCTCCGGGCTGATCGCGACCAGCGACGGCTACGTGGTGATCAACGACGGCAGCGACGACCCCAGCCGGGAGCGGGTCTTCCTGCTGACCGACAACTGCAAGCTCGACGACACGGTCGCGTACGCCGGCAACGGCCCGCTCGACCCGGAGGATCTGGCGATCTCCCCGGACGGTGACACGCTGTGGATCGCCGACATCGGGGACAACGGCTCGACCCGGCGCGCCACGGTCGCGCTGTGGAGCATGCCGGTCGACGGCAGCGCGGCGCCGGTCATCCACCGGCTCGCGTTTCCGGACAGCAAGCGGCACGACGCGGAGGCGCTGCTGATCGGCGACGACGACGTTCCGCTGATCATCACGAAGACGACCGGAAAGGCCGAGATCTACCGCCCGACCGGGGCGCTGAAGAAGAACAACACCGCGGGTGTGCCGCTGGAGAAGGCCGGCGAGGTCGCGCTGCCGAAGTCCACGACCGCCAACCGGTTCGGCCCGGCCGGCCGGTTGACCGTCACCGGGGCCGCGCGGTCCCTGGACGGCAAGCGCGTCACGCTGCGTACCTACGCCGACGCCTTCGAGTGGGACGTGCGGGACGGCGACCTGGTCAAGACCCTGACCAGCGGTACGCCCCGGGTCACCGCGCTGGAGGACCCGTTCGGTGAGGCGATCGCCTACACCGCGGACGGGAAGAGCTTCCTCACGGTCTCCGACGTGGCCGGGCTCGACGAGCCCACCGACGTGACGATCCTGAGCTACACCCCGGCCAAGGTGGTGGCGGCGGCCGCCGACGGGGCACCGGGTGACTCCGCGAAGTCGGACACGTCCTGGACGGATTCACTGACCCTGGACGACATCACCTACTTCATCGGTGGGCTGGGTGTGATCGGCGCGATCCTGGTCGCGCTCGGGATCTTCGGCATCGTGCGGGCCCGCCGCCGCCGACCGGACGACGGTCTGGGGGTCGGCGGGGTCGACGGGGACGACAACGGCCCACGTGCCGGCCGGAAGGCGCGGCGCGGAGCCGGCGGCGACCCGTCGACGGGTCGGCAGCCGGGCCCCGACGAGCGGGACGGCGCCGGCTGGGGCCAGGGGTCCGGCGGCTACGGCCAGGGCTACCGTGCCGACCGTCCGGCCGACGACTTCGAACCGGCCGGCCGGGGCAAGCCCGCCGGCGGCGGCGTGTACGGCGGACGGCCGTCCGGGGGCGGGGTCTACGGAGGCCAACCCGGCCCTGAGCGGGGTGCCCCGGTCGGCCGGCCGAGGGCCGGTGGCGGTGGCGGAGGGGTGTACGGCGGCCGGCCGTCCGGGGGCGGCGGCCGGGCCGGCCAGCCGGTGCCCGGCGGAGCCCCGCCGGCGGGTCGGCGCGGCGGCGGTGGTGGCGGTGTCTACGGCGGCGGTCCGCCGGCCGGCGGTGGTGGCGTCCAGGGTGGCGGCCAACCCGGCCGTGGCCCGCGGGGCGGCGGCCGGCGGGGTCCTGACGAGCCGTGGGCCGGTTCGGGGCGCGGCGGCCAGTACGGCCAGCCCCGGCAGCGCCCCGGTGGTTACCCGGAGGAGCCCGACTACCGCTGAGGTCGCGGGGGCCGGCGCCGCTGATCACCTGAGCACGTGGATCACCTGAGCAGGTGCGCCCATCCGGTGGCACCGGGTGGGCGGCGGGGACCGCGGCCCCGCCCGGTGACCTGCCCGGGTGCCGGCGGTTGGGCCAGCACCCGTCAGTCGTGCCGGTTCAGATCCGCCGCAGTACCGCCACGACCCGGCCCATGATGGTGGCGCTGTCCCCGGCGATCGGGTCGAAGGCGGGGTTCTGCGGCATCAGCCAGACGTGGCCGTCGCGCTGCCGGTACGTCTTCACCGTCGCCTCGCCGTCGAGCATCGCCGCGACGATCTCGCCGGAGTTGGCGGTCGGCTGCTGCCGGACGACCACCCAGTCGCCGTCACAGATCGCCGCCTCGAGCATCGAGTCGCCCTTGACCTGGAGCATGAAGACCTCGCCCTCGCCGACCAGTTCGCGGGGGAGCGGGAAGACGTCCTCGACGGCCTGTTCGGCGAGGATCGGCCCACCGGCGGCGATCTGGCCGAGCAGCGGTACGTAGGCCGGGGTGGGACGCTGGGCCCGGGCGGTCTCGTCGTCGATCATCTCGCTCGGCGGGCGTACGTCGACCGCGCGGGGGCGGTTGGGGTCGCGGCGCAGGAAGCCCTTCCGCTCCAGCTCCTTGAGCTGGTACGCGACGCTGGACGGGGAGACGAGTCCGACCGCCTCGCCGATCTCCCGCACGCTCGGCGGGTAGCCGTACCGCTCCACCCAGTCCCGGATGAACTCGAGGATGCGCCGCTGCCGGGCGGTGAGATCGGCGTTGACCAGATCGGGGAAGGTGCTGACCACCGGGGTGACGGCGCGCAGCGTCGGCGCGGCGTCCCCGGTCCGGGTGCCGGCACCGCGTCGGCCGGCCCGGCTGGTCGGGGCGGTACTCTTCTGTGCTTTCTGCCGGCTCGTCCGGTCGTCGGTCGACACGTCGTCCTCCTGGTGGCGGTGCGCTGCCTTGGCGGCTCGTGGTGCGTCGTGGGTCGACGCCCGCCCCGGGCGGAAGTGCCGGGCCGGTGTCGATGTTCACGACCGTATAGGTGAGATCACACAGTTTCAAACATCTGTACGACATCCTGCCCGGCGTGTCGGCTCCGGAAGCTCGACATCGAACTGGTGTTCTGATAGACCATCCTACGGTCAAGCCTTCGAACTGATGTTCGATCATGGAGGTCAGGATGGGTGTGACGGACGTTCCGGGGGTGGCCCAAGGTGGTCGACTGCGGTTGACCCGCCGGGGTCGGGCGGTGGTTACCATCCTTCTGTTGCTTCTGGTGGCCGCCGCCGCGGCGGTGCTGTCCCCGGCGTCCCGGGCCGCCGACCCGGCGGAGTCGTCGTCCCGCGCCGACCGTCCGGAGGCCCCGGCGGCCGTCGTGGTGCGTCCGGGGGACAGTCTCTGGTCGCTGGCCGAGCGGCACCGGCCGGACCGGGATCCAGTCGTGGTCGTCGATGAGATCCGCCGACTCAACGGGATGGACGGCTACCTGGTGTACGTCGGTCAGCGCCTGCTCGTGCCGACTGACCGGTAACTCCCCGGGCTGCCGGGAGGTTGACAAATTGCGGGCCTCGCCACGCCCCGTCAACTTGACCTCGGCCCGTCGTGGGCATACGGTCGACCCCTAGATGTAGTAGTCACAAGGCTGTAAGTCGCCTATAGGTTGGGGTTCAACTACCCACAGCTCTCAGGTTCGCCAGCCCGGCGGGAACCACTTCGAGTGGTCGGCCCGCGGCTGACGGCTGTCCGGAGCACATGGCGTGGGCCACGACGGTGAGAGGAGGGGCGGCGATGCGGTGTCCGTACTGTCGGCACCCCGATTCCCGGGTGGTCGACTCGCGCGAGGCCGACGACGGCCAGTTGATCCGTCGGCGCCGGTCGTGCCCCGAGTGCGGCAAGCGGTTCACCACGGTCGAGGAGGCCGTGCTGGCGGTGGTCAAGCGCAGCGGGGTCACCGAGCCGTTCAGCCGGACGAAGATCATCGGCGGGGTGCGCAAGGCGTGTCAGGGGCGTCCGGTGGACGACGACAAGATCGCGTTGCTCGCCCAGCGGGTCGAGGAGACGGTCCGGGCCAAGGGCGCGGCCGAGATTCCGAGCCACGAGGTCGGCCTCGCCATCCTGGGACCGCTGCGGGAGTTGGACGAGGTGGCCTACCTGCGCTTCGCCAGCGTGTACCGGTCGTTCGAGTCGCTGGACGACTTCGAGCGGGAGATCGAGACGCTGCGCGCGGCAGCGGTGGCCCGTCGCCAGTCGGGGGACGGCGCGGGGCAGGGTGCCGGAACGGTCACGCCGGCCGTGGCGCCGACCAGCTAGTACTTGTCAATTTCGAATTCGAGGACGGACGTGCGGCGCGGAGCCGTGCGCGCGTGAGGGGGCGGATGAGATGTCGGGGGATGGTGTGACAGCAGGTAAGTCACGGACCCGGACGGCACCGACGACCGGGCTGAAGGTCGAGCGGGTGTGGACCACCGAGGGGGTGCACCCGTACGACGAGGTGACCTGGGAGCGCCGGGACGTCGTCATGACGAACTGGCGTGACGGCTCGATCAACTTCGAGCAGCGGGGCGTGGAGTTCCCGGACTCCTGGAGCGTCAACGCGGCCAACATCGTGACCACCAAGTACTTCCGCGGCGCGGTCGGCACCCCGGAGCGTGAGTGGTCGCTCAAGCAGCTCATCGACCGGGTGGTGACCACGTACCGGGCGGCGGGGGAGCAGCACGGCTACTTCGCCACGCCGGCCGACGCGGAGATCTTCGCCCACGAGCTGACCTGGATGCTGCTGCACCAGGTGTTCAGCTTCAACTCGCCGGTCTGGTTCAACGTCGGGACCGCCTCGCCGCAGCAGGTCAGCGCGTGTTTCATCCTCGCCGTCGACGACTCGATGGACTCGATCCTCGACTGGTACAAGGAGGAGGGGCTGATCTTCAAGGGCGGCTCGGGCTCCGGGGTCAACCTCTCCCGGATCCGCTCCTCCCGGGAACTGCTCTCCAGCGGCGGCACCGCCTCCGGCCCGGTCAGCTTCATGCGGGGCGCGGACGCCAGCGCCGGCACCATCAAGTCCGGCGGCGCCACCCGGCGGGCGGCCAAGATGGTCATCCTGGACGTGGACCACCCGGACATCGAGGAGTTCGTCGTCACCAAGGCCCGGGAGGAGCACAAGATCCGGGCGCTGCGTGACGCCGGTTTCGACATGGACCTCGGCGGCTCCGACATCGTCAGCGTGCAGTACCAGAACGCCAACAACTCGGTCCGGGTCTCCGACGAGTTCATGCGGGCGGTACAGGACGGCGGCTCGTTCGACCTGCGCGGCCGGCTGGACGGCGCGGTGATCGAGTCGATCGACGCCAAGGGCCTGTTCCGGACCATCTCCCAGGCGGCCTGGGAGTGCGCCGACCCCGGCCTGCAGTACGACGACACGATCAACGACTGGCACACCTGCCCGGAGACCGGTCGGATCACCGCCTCCAACCCCTGCTCGGAGTACCTGCACCTGGACAACTCCTCGTGCAACCTGGCCTCGCTGAACCTGATGAAGTTCCTCCGCGCCGACGGCGGGTTCGAGGTGCAGAAGTTCGTCCGGTCGGTCGAGCTGGTCATCACCGCGATGGACATCTCGATCTGCTTCGCCGACTTCCCGACCGAGAAGATCGGCGAGACCACCCGGGCGTACCGGCAGCTCGGCATCGGCTACGCCAACCTCGGCGCCCTGCTGATGGCCTCCGGCCTGCCGTACGACTCCGAGGGTGGCCGGTCGCTCGCCGCCGCCATCACCTCGCTGATGACCGGTACGGCGTACCGGCGTTCCGCCGAGCTGGCCGGCGTCGTCGGCGCCTACGACGGGTACGCCCGCAACGCCGAGCCGCACAAGCGGGTGATGCGCAAGCACGCCGCCGCCAACGACGCGATCCGCCCGACCGGCACGGTCGCCACCGAACTCGTCCGTGAGGCGACGAAGCAGTGGACCCAGGGCAACAAGGTCGGCGACAAGTTCGGCTGGCGTAACGCCCAGGCGTCGGTGCTGGCCCCGACCGGCACCATCGGTCTGATGATGGACTGCGACACCACCGGTGTGGAGCCGGACCTGGCGCTGGTCAAGTTCAAGAAGCTGGTCGGCGGCGGTTCGATGCAGATCGTCAACCAGACCGTGCCGCGGGCACTGCGCAGCCTCGGGTACCCGGAGGAGCAGGTCGAGGCGATCGTCGAGCACATCGCCGACCACGGCCACGTGGTGGACGCCCCCGGGCTGAAGCCGGAGCACTACCCGGTCTTCGACTGCGCGATGGGCGAGCGGTCGATCGCCCCGATGGGCCACGTCCGGATGATGGCCGCGATCCAGCCGTTCATCTCCGGCGCCATCTCCAAGACGGTCAACATGCCGGAGTCGGCGACCGTCGAGGAGGTCGAGGAGATCTACTTCGAGGGCTGGAAGCTCGGCCTGAAGGCGCTCGCCATCTACCGGGACAACTGCAAGGTTGGCCAGCCGCTCTCCGTCGCCAAGAAGGAGAAGGCCGTCGAGCCGGTCGCGGCGGAGAAGACCGTCGAGAAGGTCGTCGAGTACCGGCCGGTACGCAAGCGGCTGCCGAAGAAGCGGCCCTCCTCGACGGTGTCGTTCTCGGTCGCCGGGGCGGAGGGCTATCTCACCGCCTCGTCGTACCCGGACGACGGCCTCGGCGAGGTTTTCCTCAAGATGTCCAAGCAGGGCTCGACGCTGGCCGGGGTGATGGACGCCTTCTCGGTGGCCATCTCGATCGGCCTGCAGTACGGCGTGCCGCTGGAGACGTACGTCGCGAAGTTCACCAACATGCGGTTCGAGCCCGCCGGCATGACCGACGACTCGGACATCCGGCTGGCCACCTCGGTGATGGACTACATCTTCCGTCGGCTGGCTCTGGACTTCCTGCCCTACGAGCGCCGGGCGGAGCTGGGCATCTTCACCGCCAAGGAGCGGGCCGCGCAGCTGCGGGCCGAGGCGGAGGCGGAGAGCGCCGTGGACCTCGCCGCGATGGCCTCGTCCGCGCCGGTGGCGAAGCCGGCGGAACCGACGACCGAGGTGTCCGGGGCGGCCGCCGCCAAGCCGGCTGAGCCGGTCGAGGCGGCCCGACCGGCCGCCCGGGTGGGCTCGTCCACCGAGTTGCTGGAGGCGGTGCTCGGCAAGGCCCAGGACGCCCCGCTCTGCTTCACCTGCGGTACGAAGATGCGCCCGGCCGGCAGCTGCTACGTCTGCGAGGGCTGCGGTTCCACCTCCGGCTGCAGCTGAGCACCGGCGGGACCGGTACTGACGCGACGGTCGACCGGGCACGTCGAGGACTGACGGCCCGGTCGGCGGAAGGGAGTCGGGCGACCGCCCGGCTCCCTTCCGCGTACCCGGGCCCGGATCGACGGGGACGACTATCCTCGTCGCCATGACGATCGCCACCCGCTACGCCGAGTTCGCGGCCCGCGAGGCGCGCGGCGTGTCACCGCTGTACGAGCGGCTGTCGTCCGCGGTCAGCGGGGACGACACACTGCTCGCCCTGCTCGGCACCCTGCCGCCGGCCAAACGGCAACCGAACCTGCTGTTCGGCGTCGTACGGCTGCTCGGCGGTCCGGTGGACGAACCGGACGCGTTCCACGACTTCACGATCGGGAACTGGCCGGCGATCGAGGCGGAGATCCGGGACCGGGCCACCCAGACGAACGAGGCCGGGCGGTGCGCCGTACTGCTGCCGGTGCTCGCGGCGCTGCCGCAGCCGCTCGCGCTGCTGGAGGTCGGCGCGTCCGCCGGGCTCTGCCTCTACCCCGACCGGTACGCCTACCGGTACGGCGACCACCTGGTCGGCTCGGGGGAACCGGTGCTCGAGTGTGCTCTCACCGGGGTGGCCCCGCCGTCCGGCCCACCTGAGGTGGTGTGGCGGGCCGGACTCGACCTGAACCCGCTCGACGTGACCGACCCGGCGGACGTCGGCTGGCTCGACGCCCTCATCTGGCCGGAACACACCCACCGCCGGGCCCGGTTGCGGGCCGCGGCGGCGGTCGCCGCGGCCGAACCGCCGCTGCTCGTCCGGGGTGACCTGGTGGACGACCTGCCGGCGCTGGCCGCGCGGGCGCCGGCCGGCGCGACGCTGGTGGTGTTCCACACCTCCGTGCTCTACCAGGTGCCGGAGCCCCGCCGGAACGCCTTCGTCGAGCTGGTACGCGACCTGCCCGGGCACTGGATCGCGAACGAGGATCCGGCCGTGCTGCGGTACGACGGGCTGCCCGAGCCGCCCGGCAGCGCGCTGTACAACGTGCTCGCGCTGGACGGCGGACCGCTGGCCTGGACCCGGGGGCACGGCCAGGCGATGGCCTGGTTCGGCTGAGGCCGGCCGGGGCTGACGGAGCGGCCGGGGCTGACGGAGCGACCGGGGCTGACGGAGCGACCGGGGCCGCTCGGGCATGCCTCGGCCGTACCGGGGTAACCGAGCCGCTCCGGACGCGGGCCCACCCGCAGGCGGCCGAGGGGGGATCTCCGCTGTTATCCTGGATCGGCAGCGACCTGAACAGGGGAGACCAGACGTGGTGGGTGACGACGACATCTCCGGGTGATACCGGGATGTGACCGGCCGTCGGCGTGTGCGCGAAAGCGCCGCCGTGGCCGTGCCGTCGTCGTACGAGCCCCACGTCCATTGCTGGGCGGCACGGGTCCGCCCACCGCACCCGAGGTCTCTCTCAGATGTCCGACGCTTTCATCGTCTGTTCCCACCTCTCCTTTTCCTGGCCGGACGACACCCCGGTCTTCCAGGATCTCTCCTTCACCGTGCCGGGCGGCCGGACCGGCCTGGTCGCGCCGAACGGTGCCGGGAAGAGCACTCTGCTCAAACTGATCGCCGGCGAGTTGCGCCCCGGCTCCGGGAGCATCGCCGTCCACGGGGTGCTCGGCTACCTTCCGCAGACGCTGCCGCTGACCGGTGACCTGACCGTCGCCGACGTGCTCGGTATCGCCCCCGCGATCCGGGCACTGCACGCGATCGAGGCCGGCGACGCCAGCGAGGAGCATTTCGCCACGATCGGGGATGACTGGGACGTCGAGGAACGCAGCCGGGGAGAACTCGACCGGCTCGGGCTCGTCGACGTCCCGTTCGACCGGCCGCTGCGTACCCTCAGCGGCGGCCAGGTCATCTCCCTCGGCATGGCCGCACAACTGCTGAAACGACCCGACGTCCTGCTGCTCGACGAGCCGACCAACAACCTCGACCTCGACGCCCGGCACAAGCTCTACGCCGTACTGGAGGAGTGGGGCGGTTGCCTGCTGCTGGTCAGCCACGACCGTGCACTGCTCGACCGGATGGACCGGATCGCCGAACTCGACCGTGGCGAACTCCGGTTCCACGGTGGCGACTACACCGCGTACGAAGCGGCGGTCCAGGCCGCGCAGGAGGTCGCCGAGAAGAACGTCCGCAACGCGGAGCAGGAGGTCAAGCGGGAGAAGCGGGAGATGCAGCAGGCCCGTGAACGGGCGCAGCGGCGGGCCAGCAACGCCCAGAAGAACCTCAAGAACGCCGGCCTGCCGAAGATCTTCGCCGGCACGATGAAGCGGGGCGCCCAGGAGGCGGCGGGCAAGGCGAACGAGACCCACGCCGCCCGGGTCAGCGAGGCCAGGACCCGGCTCGACGAGGCGAGCCGGGCACTGCGCGAGGAGCAGCGGATCGCCCTCGAACTCCCGGACACCAGCGTCCCGGCCGGCCGTACCGTCTTCCTCGGCGAGCAGTTGCAGGTCCGGTACGCGGACCGCCCGCTCTTCGCCGGCGACGGCCTCGACCTGACGATCCGGGGGCCGGAGCGGATCGCGCTCACCGGGCCGAACGGCGCCGGCAAATCCACCCTGCTGCGCCTGCTCAACGGCGACCTGGAGTCGGAGGGTGGCCAGCTGAGGCGGGCCGAGGGCCGGGTCGCCCACCTGTCGCAGCGGCTGGATCTGCTGGACCTGGACCGGACCGTGGCGGAGAACCTGGCCATGTTCGCCCCCACGAGGCCGGAGGCGGAGCGGATGAACCTGCTCGCCCGCTTCCTGTTCCGGGGCTCCCGGATCCATCTCCCGGTCGGGGTGCTCTCCGGCGGCGAGCGGCTGCGCGCCACCCTGGCCTGCGTCCTGTACGCCGAACCGGCACCGCAGCTGCTCCTGCTCGACGAGCCGACGAACAACCTCGACCTGGTCAGTGTCGGACAGTTGGAGGGCGCGCTCGGGGCGTACCAGGGCGCGTTCGTGGTGGTCAGTCACGACGAGCGGTTCCTCGCCGAGATCGGGGTGGACCGCTGGCTGCGGCTGGCGGACGGCCGACTACGCGAGACGAGGGGACCGGACGAGGCCTGAGCACGGAATCTGTCGGTGACCTCCATGTCCAGACCAGCTCTGCTCGCCCACGATCTCGTCCGCACCTTCGGCGGTCGCCGGGTGCTCGACGGAGTCTCGCTCACCGCCGCGCCCGGTCACCGGATCGGGCTGATCGGCGAGAACGGCACGGGCAAGTCCACACTGCTCCGGTTGCTCGCCGGGGTGGACCGACCCGACTCCGGCACCGTCGTACGTCCGCCGGACCTGGGTTTCCTGCCGCAGGAGACGCCCTTCGACCCGACGTCGACGGTGGCGCACGTGCTCGACGACGCCCTACGCGAGGCCCACGAGGTGCTGGTCGCCCTCGACCGGCTCACCGGTGCGCTCGCCACCACCCCGGAGCACTCGCCGGACTACCCCGACCTGCTCACCGAGTACGCCGAGCGGCTCGACCAGGCGCAGGAGAGCGACGCCTGGGACGCCGACCGCCGCGCCGAGGTTGTCCTCGCCGGGCTCGGGCTCGGCGCGATGCCGTACGACCGGTCCCTGGCGTCGATCTCCGGCGGGCAGCGCGGCCGGCTCGGCCTGGCCGCGCTGCTGATCCGCCGACCCTCGGCGCTGCTGCTCGACGAGCCCACCAACCACCTCGACGACGCGGCGGCGACCTTTCTCGAGGAGCAGTTGCGTGGCCTTCCCGGGGTCGTCGTGCTGGCCAGCCACGACCGGGCGTTGCTCGACGCGGTCTGCACGGACCTGATCGACCTCGACCCGGCCGTGGACGGACCGGTTCGCTACGGCGGCACGTACCTGGACTACCAGGCGGCGAAGCGTGCGGCGCGGGCACGGTGGCAGCGGCGCTTCGCCGAGCAGCAGGCGGAGCTGGCCGAACTGCGCCGCTCGGTCGGAGCGACCGCACACCAGGTCGCGCCGGGCCGGGACCGGCGCGACAACGAGAAGATGGGGTACGGCCACACCGCCGGCCGGGTGCAGAACCAGATCTCCCGGCGGGTACGCGACGCCGCCCGCCGCCTCGACGAACTGGTACGTGACCAGGTCCCCGCGCCGCCGGAGCCACTGCGCTTCCGGACCACCGGGCCGACCGTCGGCGCCGGCACGGTCAGCGTCGTTCCCGGCGTCCGCACCGGCCGGGCCGACACTGCCGGCGTCCCCACCGACGGATCCGGCGTGCCCACCGAGCCGGCCGACGCTGTCGGCGGCCCGCTGGTGTCGCTGCGGAACCTGCGGGTGCCCGGTCGGTTGACCCTCGACCGGCTCGACGTGTCGGCCACCGACCGTCTCCTGGTCACCGGGGGGAACGGAACAGGTAAGTCGACCCTGCTCGCGGTGCTGGCCGGGCGGTTGGCAACCGGCGGCGGGTGCCACCGCCGACCCGGACTGCGGGTGGGCCTGCTGACCCAGGACACCGTCTTCGACGAGCCGGACCGTACCGCCGAGGAGATCTACGTACGGTCGATCGGGCCGGAGCGGGCGGACGCCGTACCGCTGCGTTCGCTCGGCCTGCTCGGCCCGGCCGACCTGGACCGTCGGGTGGGTGAACTGTCGGTCGGGCAGCGCCGTCGCCTCGCCCTGGCGCTGCTGGTCGCCGACCCGCCCGAGCTGCTGCTGCTCGACGAGCCGACCAACCATCTCTCCCCCCGGCTCTGCGACGAGTTGGAGGAGGCGTTGGGCACCGGTCCCGGCGCCGTGGTGTTGGCCAGCCACGACCGGTGGTTGCGGTCCCGCTGGCCGGGGCGGGAGATCCGACTACGCGCGGCGGGGCACTGACGGCCCGCCGACGGCGGTCGACCGTGTCGTCGACGGGAGGTGGGGCGTCCCGGCCGCCCGGCGGTCCGCCGGTGGGGTGGCGGCGGGGGCGGGGCGGTGGGGCGCCGCCGGTGTCGTAGGGTCGGCGGCGATGGAGGCTGAGGGAGCGCGGGGCCGGCGGCGACCGCTGGCGGCGCGTCCGCTGGACCAACCACACCCGTCCCGGCTGCCCACGGACCACCCGGACCGGGCGCGGATCCTGGCCGCCCACGCCGCGGCTCTCGCGGCCGACGAGGCCGGCTACCCGGACCCCGCCACCGGGCTGTTCGTGCTCACCGCGGCCTTCCTCGCCCGCCGGGGCACCTGTTGCGGGCGCGGCTGCCGGCACTGCCCGTACGTCGACGATCCGCCGGTAACCCGGACGGGTGACACGAGTCAAGCGGCATCCCCGGAATAACCGTCAGAAGGGTGTCAACCGCCCAGCGAGTGCCTGTGCGGGAACGCGGTCGGGTTTCGCCCGTCGGCCCGGACGCCGTACGGTGTCCGACGGGTTCCCGGTCAGGTGGACCGGGACGGGTGGAAGGGGAGAGATGCGCGGGCGACTCTGCCTGATCGGCGCCGGACTGTTGCTGCTCGCCGGGTGTGGTGACGACCCCACGCCACAGTCGAGCCTCCCGGCACCGGAGGTGGTACGGCTGCCTGCGGCGTCCGCCGGAGGCGCCTGCCAACTGGTGGACTACCCGACGATCGAGGAGGTCATCGGCACCCGGTTCGATGTGTCGGCGGCGAGCCGGCACGGCAAGACGGACACCTGTGTGCTGCGCGGGGAGGACGCCGACCAGCCTGAACTGGCCCTTTCGGTGAGTCCGACCACGGCCGACGCCGCCATCTTCGCCGACGAGGTGGTGCCGAGCGGCGGCAAGACGGTCAAGGGGCTCGGCAAGGCGGCCTACCGGGCGGAGGTGAAGGCGGCCAGGAACTCCGGTCCGAGCCTGGAGGTGGGGTGGCTCACCGGCGACAAGCGGCTGGTCAACCTCCGCTACACCTTCCCGGACGGGGAGGCCCAGGCGGGTGGGGACGACTTCGCGGACAAGCTCGTCGCCCTGGCCAAGAAGATCGACACCAGCAGCCTCTGACCCGGTGGTCGACGGGTGACCACGGACCGGTTCAGTACGAGCGGGTCAGTGCGCGGCCACGAAGACCCGGGAGGCGACCTCGCGGGGGAGACGGATCTTGTCGCCGGACCGGTCGATCGTCACGCCGTCGCGCTCCTGGGCGACGGTGACCGTGGCGCCCGGGTCGACGCCCGCGGCGTGCAGCTGCCGCAGCACGTCACCGTCGGTCTGCACGCTCTCGCAGATCCGCCGGACGACAACCTGGCCGCTCAGGCCCGGGAAGGCGAGGTTCCGCTCGCCCTCCGTCGGGGTGTCGGAGGCCGGTACGTCGGGGTGGCTGCCCAGCGACTCGAGCCCGGGGATCGGGTTCCCGTACGGCGAGCGGGTGGGCCGGTTCAGCAGCTCGTAGACCTTTTTCTCCACCGAGTCGCTCATCACGTGCTCCCACCGGCAGGCCTCCTCGTGGGCCTCCTCGTAGGGCATCCCGATGACGTTGACCAGCAGCAGCTCGGCCAGCCGGTGCTTGCGCATCACGGAGACCGCGTGCGCCCGCCCCAGGGCGGTGAGCTGTAGGTGCCGAGCGTCTTCGATGGTCAGCAGGCCGTCGCGTTCCATCCGGGCCACGGTCTGGCTGACGGTCGGACCACTCTGCCGCAGCCGCTCGGCGATCCGGGCGCGGAGCGGCGGCACACCCTCCTCTTCCAGCTCAAGGATGGTGCGCAGGTACATTTCAGTGGTGTCAACGAGGTCGTTCACGTCAGCGGTCCTCCCGAAATACGATGCTACCCCGGGACACCGACAATCAGTGTCACCGAGCCGGGCGCTTCTGGGCCCGATGGTGTTGACTGGACGCCGTGTCCGGACAAGACGATCTCCTGGTGGACGTGACGGATCTCGCGGCGGCGCTGGCCTCCGAGGACCCGCCCACGGTGCTGGACGTCCGGTGGCGGCTCGCCGGGCCGTCCGGCCGGGCTGACTATCTGACCGGCCACCTGCCCGGCGCGGTCTTCGTCGACCTCGACACCGAGCTCTGTGGGCCGCCGGGCGCCGGCGGACGCCACCCGCTGCCCGACCCCGCCGTCCTCGAGGAGGCGCTGCGGGCCGCCGGGGTGCGGTCCGGCCGGCCGGTGGTGGTCTACGACGGCGGGGACGGCCTGGCCGCGGCCAGGGCGTGGTGGACCCTTCGCTGGGCCGGGCACGACCAGGTCCGGGTGCTCGACGGCGGCTTTCCGGCCTGGCGCGCGGCCGGGCTGCCGGTGACCACCGGGCAACCGGCGCCGGAGCCGGGCGACGTCACGGTCCAACCGGGCGGCCTGCCGACCCTCGACGCCGAGACCGCCGCGGGCCGGGCCGCAGGCGGTGTGTTGCTCGACGTCCGGACCGGGCCTCGGTACCGAGGTGAGACCGAACCGATCGACCCGGTCGCCGGACACATCCCGGGCGCGGTCAACCTGCCGGCCGCCGAGTACGTCGGTCCGGACGGCCGACTCCCGGCCGCCGACGTCCTCCGGGCCCGGTTCGCCGAAGCCGGGGTCCGGCCGGGTACGCCGGTCGGCGCGTACTGCGGCTCGGGGGTGACCGCCGCGCAGGCGGTGCTGGCGCTGCACCGGGCCGGTTACCCGGACGCCGCCCTCTACGTCGGCTCGTGGAGCGACTGGCTCACCGACCCCGCCCGACCGGTCGCGACCGGTGGTGCCGGAGCGGCGACCGGGGGTTCCTGACCGACGGCTCACGTCCGGCGGGTCGGCTCCGTTCCCACAGGCCGGCGGTCGGCCGTGCGACGATGGCGCCATGTCGGATGACACCGTGGTGATCTGGGACGAGAGTCTGCTGGCATACGACCTGGGTGATCATCCACTTGACCCGGTCCGGGTGGAGCTGACCATCGCGCTGGCGCGGGAGCTGGGCGTCCTCGACCGGTCCGGCGTACGGATGGTGGCGCCGACCCCGGCTGACGACGCCGCCCTGGCCCGGGTGCACCGACCGGATTACCTGGACGCGGTGCGGGCCGCCCCGCACGATCCGCTCTTCTCCGGCTACGGCCTCGGCACTTCGGACAATCCCATTTTCGACGGCATGCACGAGGCCAGCGCGCTGGTCGCGGGGGCCAGTCTGGCGGCGGCCGAGGCGGTCTGGCGGGGGGAGGCCCGGCGGGCGGTCAACGTCGCGGGTGGCCTGCACCACGCCATGCCGAGCCGGGCCGCCGGTTTCTGCGTCTACAACGATCCGGCGGTCGCCATCGCCCGGCTGCTCGACCTGGGCGCGGAACGGGTGGCCTACGTCGACGTCGACGTACACCACGGTGACGGCGTGCAGCAGGTCTTCTACGAGGACCCCCGGGTGTTGACGATCAGCCTGCACGAGACCCCGTTGGCGCTCTTCCCGGGCACCGGGTTCTCCGACGAGACCGGCGGCCCGGGTGCCGAGGGGACTGCGGTGAACCTGCCGCTGCCCCCGGGTACGGGTGACGCCGGGTGGCTGCGGGCCTTCCACGCCACCGTGCCGTCGCTGCTGCGGGCGTTCCGACCGCAGATCCTGGTCACCCAGTGCGGTGCGGACAGCCACCGTCTCGATCCCCTCGCCGACCTGCGGCTGACCGTGGACGGACAGCGGGCGAGCTATCTGGCACTGCGGGCGTTGGCCGACGAACTCTGCGACGGCCGGTGGGTGGCCACCGGTGGCGGCGGCTACGCGCTCGTCGAGGTGGTGCCGAGGGCGTGGACGCACCTGCTCGGGGTGGCCACCGGTGAGCCGATCGACCCGGCCGCGCTGACCCCGCCGAACTGGCGCATGTTGGCCCGGAACCGTCGGCCCGAACGCGAGGTGCCGCTGCGGATGACCGACGACGCCGACATCTCGTACGAGCCGTGGCAGCCGTCCGGGGAACCCGACGCGGTGGACCGGGCGATCATGGCCACCCGTAGGGCGGTCTTTCCGCTGCACCAGCTGGATCCACAGGACCCGTCACGCTGACCCCCGACCCCGACCCCGACCCCCGACCCCCGACCCCCGGCCGTCGGTCCGTCCTGTCCGGACGACCGCTCCGTGGCGGACGTCGTTTCCGGGACCGGGCTCGCGCCGGTCCGGTCACCACACCGCGTCCCGTTTCGTCGTCAGGGCGGTTCCCGTAATGGTTCCGGCCTGGACGACCGTCGGCAAGCGGTCTCACAATCGTCTCTAAATAGTGTCGAAATCCGTCTCACAGATCTGCTCCGCCGACGGTCCGTCGGCCCGTAGGTGCCGGTAGAGCGTGGCCCGGGAGACGCCGAGACCGGCGGCGATCTGGTCGACGGTCTGCGAACCCTCCGCGTGCAGCGCCCGGGCCGTCCGGACCTGCTCGCCACTCAACGCCCGGGGCCGGCCGGCCGTGCGTCGCCCACCCATCCGGACCAGCGTGGGTCGGGACCGGCCCACCGGCGCGACGACCGGGGTGGGTGTGCGGTCCATGGTGGGCGTCGCGGGCTCCACCGGTACGGAGCCGGCCCCGGCCGCCGAGGCGCTGCCGTCCCCGCTCCCGGTGCTGCCGCCTCCGCTTTCGGCGCTGCGGTCCTCGCTTCCGGCGCTGCGATCCGCTGCCGGACGCGGTGTGGCAGGACGCTCCGCCCGTCCGGGCACCGGTTCACCCAGCAGGCGGCCCACCCCGTCCAGCATCTCCGCGCGCAGCACCTCGTCCGGCACGTCGGTGAAGAAGACGATCGGGTCACCGAGCATCGCCGTCGCCTGCACCGCCCGGATCCGCTCGATCCTGGACGCGTGCGCCCCGGCGACCAGGTCGTACGTTTGCATGGCGAGTCGCATTATCCGGGTGAACGTGCTGCCGGTACGGAGTATCGCCAGGTCGTGGAAGAGCATGCCGAGCGGACGGCGGTGCGCGAGCAGGGTGTCCAGCCAGCCTTCGAGCGCCGCCCAGCGGGCCGCCGGCCAGGGGAGCCGGGCCGCCCGCTCCAGGGTCGACTCCAGATCGGCGACCAGTGGCTCGGTGAGCGCCACCAGCAGGTGCTCCTTGGTGGGGAAGTGGTAGAGCACGCCCGCCTTGGTCAGTCCGAGCCGTTCGGCGATCTCCCGGAGTGAGGTCCGTTGGTAGCCCCGGGTGGCGAACAGGTCGAGTGCGATCTGCAGGATCCGACCGCGGGTGTCCAGGCTGGGTGGTCGGTCCATCCGTGCAGCGTACCGGCTCCTGACCGACGATCAGAAATCCGTCAGGATCACCCTTACCATCGGTCAGTACACTGTGTGCGGACACATGTCGTCACTGAGGGAGACGGCGTGAACGGCACTAGTGAGGGGGCGTCATGACCGCGATCTCGGTGGCCGGCCTGGTGAAGACCTTCGGAACCACCCGCGCGCTGGACGAGCTCGACCTGACCGTCCGGACCGGCGAGGTGCACGGGTTCCTCGGGCCCAACGGGGCGGGCAAGTCCACCACGATCCGGATCCTGCTCGGACTGCTGCGCCGGGACGCGGGAGAGGTCAGTGTGCTGGGTGGTGACCCGTGGCGCGAGGCGGTGCCGTTGCACCGCAGGTTGGCGTACGTGCCCGGCGACGTCAACCTCTGGCCGAACCTCTCGGGTGGTGAGGCGATCGACCTGTTCGGCGCGTTGCGCGGCGGGCTCGACCGGAAACGTCGCGACGAACTGCTGCGCCGGTTCGACCTCGACCCGACCAAGAAGTGCCGCACCTACTCCAAGGGCAACCGGCAGAAGGTGGCCATCGTCGCCGCCTTCGCCTCCGATGTGGAACTGCTCGTCCTCGACGAGCCGACGTCCGGCCTCGACCCGTTGATGGAGGCGGTGTTCCGGGAGCACGTCCGGGGACTGCGGGACGCCGGCCGCACCGTGCTGCTCTCCAGCCACGTGATGTCCGAGGTCGAGGCGCTCTGTGACCGGGTCAGCATCATCCGGGCCGGCCGGACGGTGGAGTCCGGCACCCTTGCCGAGTTGCGCCACCTGACCCGTACGCCGATGACCGTCGAGAGCGAGCGGCCGGTCGACGGGCTCGCCGACCTGCCCGGGGTGTCCGGGGTGGCTGTCGAAGGGACGACCACCCGGTTCGAGGTCGAGTCCGGCACGCTGGACCCGGTACTGCGGCACCTCGCCCAGTTCGGCGTACGGACGCTGACCAGCACCCCGCCGACGCTCGAGGAACTGTTCATGCGGCACTACGGCGAGGACTCCGGCGGGACCGTGGAAGCCCGGCCGGTGGCGGCGGGTGTCCGGTGAACGGCTTCACCGGCACCCTGCGACTGACCCGGCTCGCCGTCCGGCGCGACCGGGTGAAGCTCCTGGTCTGGGCGGTGGCCGTGCCGGGCGTCGGGGCGGCGGTCATGCAGAGCGTGGCCAACATCTACGCCACCGAACAGGACCGTCTCCTCTACGCCGGCAGCAGTGCGGCCAGTGTGGTGGCCCGGGCGTTCAACGGGCCCGCCTCCGGGCCGAGCCTCGGCGCGGTGGTCAACGCCGAGTCGTACACCAGCCTGGCCCTGCTCGCCGCGCTGCTCAGCACCTTCGCGGTGACCCGGCACACCCGGCAGAACGAGGAGACCGGCCGCGCCGAACTCCTCGGCTCGGCGGTTGTCGGCCGGTACGCCCCGCTCACCGCCGCCCTGCTCAGCACGGTGGCGGCGAACCTGCTCAGCGGTCTGCTGCTCGCCGCGGTCCTGATCGCCGGCGACCTGCCGGTGGCCGGCTCGGTGGCGCTCGCCGCGGCGATCGCCGGGATCGGCATCTCGTTCGCCGCCGTCGCGGCGGTCGCCGCCCAGGTCTCCGGTACGGCACGCGGGGCCAACGGGGTCGCCGCCGCGTCGGTCGGTCTCGCCTTCCTGCTCCGCGCCGCCGGGGACGCCTGGGGCGAGGTGACCGCCGACGGGCTGCGGGTGACCAGTGCCTGGCCCTCCTGGCTCTCCCCGTTCGGCTGGGCCAACCAGGTCCGCCCCTACGACGCCGACCGGTGGTGGGTGCTCGGGGTGACCGCTGCCTTCACGGTCACCGTGGTCGGGGTGGCCTTCCTGCTCACCACCCGACGGGATCTCGGCAGTGGACTGCTGGCTGTCCGGCGCGGGCCGGCCACGGCGCCCACCACCCTGCTCGGCCCGGTGGGTCTGGCCTGGCGGCTGCAGCGGGGGGTGCTGCTCGGCTGGGCGGTCGGGGTCGCCGTGATGGGGTTGGCCATGGGTTCGGTCGGCAACGAACTGGAGAGCTTCGTCGGCGAGAACCAGGCCGCCGCCGACCTGATCGCCCAGCTCGGTGGTACGGACCGCCTGGTTGACGCGTTCCTCGGCGCGATGATGGGCATGTTCGCCCTGGCCGTCGCCGGTTATGCGACGCAGGCGGTGCTGCGGCTGCGCGGTGAGGAAGCGGCCGGAACGTTGGAGGGTGTGCTCGCCACCGCGGTCAGCCGTCCCCGCTGGCTGCTCAGTCACCTGTGCTGTGCCGCGCTCGGCACGGTCGGGCTGCTGGCGCTCGGCGGTGCGGCCACCGGGCTCGGCTACGGCCTGGTCGCCGACGACGTCCCGGGCCAGCTCGGCCGGCTCACCGTCGCCGGACTGGTGCAGGTGCCGGCCGCGTTGGTCCTGGCCGGTCTGGCCGTGGTGCTGTTCGGGTTGTTCCCCCGCTGGTCGGTGGCGCTCTCCTGGTCGGCGCTGCTGCTCTGCGTCCTGCTCGGACAGCTCGGTGCGCTGCTGGAACTGCCCCAGGCGGTGCTGAACGTCTCGCCCTTCACCCACCTGCCGGCGGTGCCGGCCGACGATCCGGCCGCCACTGCGCTGGTGGCGCTGTTGCTGGTGGCGGTCGCGCTGCTGGGCGCGGGTCTGGCGGCGTTCCGCCGCCGCGACCTGGTGGTCGGCTGACCGTCCGGAGCCGGCGGAGCCCGGTCACCAGCAGTGGTGACCGGGCTCCGCCGGACAGTTCGGGAGGGCTGGTCAGCCCGCGTAGGACTCGAGCCGCTCCGCCCGCGACGGGTGGCGCAGCTTGAGCAGCGTCACCTTCTCGATCTGGCGGATCCGCTCCCGGGAGAGGCCGAACTCCCGGCCCACCTCGTCGAGAGTGCGCTGCCGACCGTCGTCGAGACCGAACCGGAGCCGGATCACCGCCTGCTCCCGGTGGGAGAGGGTCGCCAGCACGATCTCCACCTCGTTGCGGAGCATGCCCTGGGACACCGCGTCACCCGGCTCCTCGCGCGGGTCGACCGAGGCCACGAAGTCGCCGAGCGCGCTCTCGCCGTCCTCGCCGACCGCCTGGTCCAGGCTCACCGGCTCACGGTCGTACGAGATCAGCTCGATGACCTGGAACTCCGGCACGCCCAGTGCGACGGCGACCTCGGCGACGGTGGGCTCCCGGCCGAGCGTGGTGGCCAGGTCACGACGGGTCCGGACCATCCGGTTGACCTGCTCGACCATGTGCACCGGGATGCGGATGGTGCGGGCCTGGTCGGCCATGGCGCGGGTGATCGCCTGGCGGATCCACCAGGTGGCGTAGGTGGAGAACTTGTAGCCCTTGGTGTAGTCGAACTTCTCGACCGCCCGGATCAGGCCGAGGTTGCCCTCCTGGATCAGGTCGAGGAAGGCCATGCCCCGCCCGGTGTACCGCTTCGCGATGCTGACCACCAGCCGCAGGTTCGCCTCCAGCAGGTGGTTCTTGGCGGCCCGGCCCTGTGCGGCGATCGTCGCGAGGTCGGCGCGGAGTCCGGCGGAGAGAGTCGCCGCGGCCGTCGACCCGTCCGGGGTGGATGATCCGTCGGCCAGCCGGTCGTCGGCGGTCAGCTTCTCCTCGGCGTACAGTCCCGCCTCGATGCGGCGGGCCAGCTCCACCTCTTCGACGGCGGTGAGCAGCTTGGTCCGGCCGATCCCGTTGAGGTACGCCCGGACCAGGTCGGCCGAAGCGCCGCGCTCGTCGGTGGCGTCGAGGTCGACCTGGCCGGTCACACCCTCGTTGGCGGACTCGTTATCGGATCCGGCCGCCCGGGCCGGGTGGGACATGCCGCCGTCGTTGCGCATGACCATCATCTGTCGCCTCCCCGCTTCGACAATGTGGCGCGTCCCAGCGGAAACCTCGCTGGTGACACATAGCTTGGCCGGTAGGGCGTGAAGCCGGGGTGAGGAGATCGTCCGGTTGGCATGAATCCGGGAGTTGTCGAGCGGCGGTTTGTTCAGAACTCCCGCTTTGTCGCGTCCGGCGGACGGTGTCGGCCGGACCTACGCTTGCCGGGTACCGCTAACGTGCCAGCGGTCGGGCGGTTCCGGCGACCCGTGGTGCGGCCGGCTCCCGGCACGGGCCCGGGAAGTCGAAGCTGACCATGGATGGAGGAGACAATGGTCTTCAAGCGCTTGATGCAGGCGATGGGGGTGGGTGGCCCGTCGGTGGAGACGGTGCTGGTGAACCCGAACTGTCGACCGGGCGGATATCTCGAGGGTCAGATCCACGTCGCCGGCGGTGACCATCCGGTCGACATCTCGTACGTGTCGCTGGGTCTGGTCACCCGGGTCGAGGTGGAGAGCGGCGACGCCGACTACGACACCACCCAGGAGTTCCACCGGAAGCAGATGACCGGCCCGTTCCAACTCGGCGGCGGAGAGCGTCGGGACATCCCGTTCCGGTTCGAGGTGCCGTGGGAGACGCCGATCACCGAGGTCGCCGGCCAGCACCTGCACGGCATGACGATGGGGCTGCGGACCGAACTCGAGGTGGCCCGGGCGGTGGACAAGGGGGACCTCGACCCGGTGGCGGTCTATCCGCTCCCGGCCCAGGAGCAGATCATCGCGGCCCTGCTCCGGCTCGGTTTCCGGTTCAGCCGGGCGGACGTCGAGCGGGGCCACATCTACGGCGTACGCCAGACGCTGCCGTTCTACCAGGAGATCGAGTTCTACCCCGGCCCGCAGTACGCCCGGGCGATCAACCAGCTCGAGCTGACCTTCGTCGCCACGCCCCAGGAACTGCAGATCGTGCTGGAGATCGACAAGCGGGGCGGACTCTTCACCGAGGGCCGGGACGCGTTCGGGCGGTTCGTCGTCGACTACGCGACGGTGGACCGGACCGACTGGGCGACCGAGCTTGACGGCTGGCTGCGGCAGTCCCTGCAGAAGCGCGGCCTGTTCCACTGAGACCCGCCCGTCGGCCGGCCGGCCGGCCGGTCGGTCCGGCCGGCGGGGCCGGTCAGAGGTCGAGCAGCACCGTACGCGGACCGACGTTCACGCTCTCGACCAGCATCTGTGCCCGGAACCGGCCGGTCTCCACCTTGGCGCCACGGTCGCGTAGCGCCTCGACGACCGCGGTCACCAACGGCTCGGCCACCTCGGCCGGGGCGGCCGCGGTCCAGCTCGGTCGGCGCCCCTTGCGGGCGTCGCCGTACAGGGTGAACTGACTGACCAGCAGGATCGGCGCCCCGGTCTCCGCGGCCGACCGGTCGTCGTCCAGGATCCGCAGCTCGTGCACCTTGCGAGCCATCGTCGCCGCGGTGACGGCGGTGTCGGAGTGGGTCACCCCGAGCAGCACCAGCAGGCCGTCGGAGATCGTCCCGACGACCGCGCCGTCCACCGTCACGCTGGCCCGGCTGACCGTCTGCACCACCGCGCGCACGGCGGTCAGCCCGCCACGGGCTCGAGGAAGCCCCGCTCGACCAGGTGGCCGATGATCGGGCCGGCCACGTCGGCGAGATCCTCCGCGGGTACGTCGTGGGCGAGCGCCAGCACCGCGAGCTGCTCACGGAGCGGCACCTGGCCGTTGGCGCCACTGACCAGGGCGAGCACCAGCGGGTCGACCTCCTCGGTCCAGCGCAGCCCGTGCGACATGGCGAGCACCTGCCGGTCCACCACCCAGTCGTCGTCGCCCATGGTCGCCTCCTGGCGCAGCTGCAGCCCGTCCGCCGCCCGGAAGCGGGTGGTCAACAGCCCCGCGTCGCCCCGGGCCCGCAACCAGTCCTGCCGGTCGAACCAGGCGGCGATCTGTTCACCCAGCGGCGACGGCACCTGCTGGCGCAGGTCCTCGACCCGGACCACCGGATCGTCGTGCCCGGCCCGGCGCAGGCTGACCAGCCCGAAGCCGACCGCCTCCACCTTCTGCGCGTCGAACCAGTCCAGCCAGGCCGCCGCCCGCTGCGGGTCGGCCGCCTCGCTCGCGTCGGAGAGCCACAGGTTGACGTACGCCATCGGGTCGGCCACCTCACGCTGGATGACCCAGGCGTCCAGGCCGGTGCCGGCGAACCAGCCCGCCACCCGCTCGCCCCAGTCCTCGCCGGTCACGTGCAGCCAGTTGGCCAGGTACTGCATGGTGCCGCCCTCGGTGAGCAGACCCGGCGCGGCGGCGGCCAGTTCCGCGGCGACGCCGTCGCCGACCCGGCCCGAGTCCCGGTAGCTGTGCGTGGTCGTACCGGGGCCGACGACGAACGGCGGGTTGCTCACCACCAGGTCGAACCGGCGACCGGCCACCGGAGCGACCAGGTCGCCCCGGAGCAGTTCCCAGTGGTGTCCGTTCAGTGCCGCCGTGGTCGCCGCGAAACGCAGCGAGCGCGCGGAGACGTCGGTCGCGGTGACGGATCGGGCGTGGCCGGTCAGGTGCAGCGCCTGCACGCCGCTGCCGGTGCCGAGGTCCAGCGCGGTGTCGACGGGACGTCGGACCGTCGCACCCACCAGCGTCGTGGTGGCCCCGCCGATCCCGAGTACGTGGTCCGGCGCCAGCGGCTGGCCGGGTCGGGCAGTCGCCGGTACGTCGGAGAGCACCCACCAGGAGTCCCCGTACGGCTCCAGGTCGACTCCCTGACGCAGCCCGTCGCCGTACGGCTCGACCAGCCCGGCGGCGAGCGCCTCGGCCAGCGGCAGTGGCGCGAGCGCGGCCCGTACCGCCGGCTCCGACTCGGTCTGGGCGCAGACGAAGAGCCGGATCAGCGTGCCGAGCCGGTCCCGATCCTCGGTGGCCCGCAGGGCCGCCCGGTAGTCGTTGCGGGCCAGGCCGTTCGTCGCCTGCGGGCCGATCCGTTCGGCGATGCCGCCCGACGTGTACCCCGCGCTGGTGAGCGCCTCTCGGAGCTGGTCCACCCCGGCGGGGGACAGCAGCATGTCGTCTCCGTCCACGGCGTCCATCCTGCCCGGCGCCACCGGCGGGCCCGCCCGCAACCCCCGGGACGGGCCGGCAAGCGGTCTTCCGGCCGACCCGAACGGCTCGTCCGGCCGGAACCCGGTGCAGGGTTCCGGCCGGACAACGGGCTGTCCGTCAGGTGCCGCGAGGCGTCAGAAGGTCACGTCCGAGCAGCCGTAGAAGGTCTCCTGGCTGTCGGATCGGGTCCACACCGAGTAGATGATGTGGTGGCCGCTCTTGCCGGAGGGCAGCCGGCCGCTCCAGTAGTAGTGACCGTCGTTGCTGCCCACGCTGCCTCGCTGCGGCGGGTTGGTGACCGAGGAGAACGGCGTGCTCTCAAGGTCGTTCCAGCTCAGCGCGCGGGTGGGGCTCCAACTGTCGCGGGTGACGTACAGGTCGAACCGGCCGGGGTGGGCCGCCCAGTTGCTGTACCGGAACTCGACGTTCGCGCCCGAGCTGACCCGGGCCTTCGGGAAGTCGTTCCGGGCCAGGTCCCAGCCCCGGAACGTGGAGTTGCCGCCGCTGCACAGCTGTCCGTCCGGGATGAAGCCCCGGGTGCGGCCGGCGCCGTCCGAGCGCAGCACGCTGAACCAGTTGTAGAGCGGGCTGACGCCGCTGATGTTGGCCGCGGCGACGCAGCCCGCGTTCTTGTTGACGATGTTGCCCTGCGGGGTCAGCCCGTCGATGTAGCAGGCGTACGTCCGGCTGGCCGGCAGCATCAGCGCGCCGTGCGCGGACGCGGCGTTCGGCGAGATCACGGTGAGGAGTCCGGCGGTCAGTACGGCGGCCACGCCGACGACCGTCAGTTTGCGCAGCAGTTTCACGAGGGGTCCCTTCTGTACGACCACGGCCGGGGGTTTCTGGCGGCGGCGGTCGGGTAGGTGCCGGTGGGGCGCGCGGGACGTGATGGTGGCGTCCCGGCGACCGGTGTGTCGGAATCAGGCCCGGATCCCGCTGTTGACGCAGCACGTTTGCCCCCGTACTGCGGGGATATGAACCATTGCAGCATGGCTCGGTCGAGTTATCAATAGGTGGACGTCGATGTGGTCGCTCGTCGGAGATGCCCGGCATGCCGGGACGGGACACCACTCGGCGTGACCTTCGACGGAGCCGGGAAGGGTCGGGAAGGGCCGGGAAACGGACCCGGCGGCACGGCCGGCCGCCGCGGGTGACCTGCCCCGTGACAACCCGCCGGTGGGCGCGGCCCGGCCGTGACGGGCGCGGTGGTGCGCCGCTCAGTCGAGTCGGAAGTCGGCGAAGTCGAAGCCGGGTGCGACAACACAGCTGACCAGCACGGGCTGGTCGCCGGCGGGCTCGGCCGCCTGCCACACGCCGCCCGGGATCAGTACCTGAGGCTGCTCTCCGGCGGCCAGGTCCGTGCCGAGCAGGATCTCTTCCGGCCTCGGGTCGGGCGTCTCGGCCGCACCCGCCAGGCACAGCCGGAGCGGCCCGCCGGAATGCCACAGCCACAGCTCGTCCGAGCGGACCACGTGCCAGCGGGACCGCTCGCCCGGTTGCAGCAGGAAGTAGATCGCGGTCGCCGCGCTGCGGGGTCCGGGGTACCCGGCCGGGGTGAAGGTCCGCGTCGAGCGCCAGGTCTCCCGGAACCAGCCACCTTCCGGGTGGGGCGCCAGGTCCAGCCGCTCGGCCAGGTCGGGTCGGCGCGACGTGGTCACGGGTTGACCTCCACTCTGGTACGGCCGCGGCCGTACCGCCCGGGGGTGGTACCGACCCGGGGACGCCGCCTCGGAGCCGAGACCGCCTCGGGTCGTGGCGCCTCGGGTCGTGGCGCGGCCGACCGTGGTTCCTGGTCCCCGACGGCTGCCGGAGCCGCCCGCGAGTCTATCCGCCGGGTGTGCGGCAGCCCGGCTCGCCACCGGCCCGGTGTACGCCCCACCGGGGTCGGGACGCCACGGCGTGTTCCAGGGTCACAGTCCGGCCGCTGAGTCGTACCGACGCCGCAGGTCCGCCATCTCCGACTCGGGGAGGGCCTCCTTGAGCGCCTGTTCCTCGTACTTCTCGGGGAACATCTCCCGGAGCCGGTCGACGAACCGGACCTCGGCGGTCGCCTCGACGACCTGGATGCCGGGCGGGTCGGTCGACATGTCCATGATCACTGGGCCGGCCAGTTTGACCGCCCAGTCCCACGGGCGGTTCTGCTCGGCGACGCCGCACAGGTGGAACGCGTACACCGTCTTGACCTCGGTGAGGGCGGCGGCGGTGGGCGGCTCGAAGCCGTACACGTTGACCCCGCAGACCACCGGCACCTTTCCGCCCGCCGCCTGCTGGTTGTTCGCCGCGTGGTGGCCCTGGTGCTGGTGCGCGCTCGCGTCGGCCTGTTCGAGGACGCCGCGTATCCGACTGGTGAGCTGGGCCTTCAGGTCCGCCGGGCGAGCCTCCGAACCGGCCGTGTTGACCAGTACGACCGCGGTGGCGGACGCCGCCAGCAGGATGACACCCACCCACACGAAGCGGTTGCGGTACCACCCCGCGAAACTGCTACGGGAAAACATGATCGTGCCTCACCTCGCCGGTCTGGTCAGTACGTCGGTCCGGACGCGTCCATCCGCGTCCGGCTGCTGCTGCCCGGAGGGTGTGCCGTCGTGTGGACCGCCGGCCAGGGACGGAGATGCCGCGGCTCGTCCGCGTACTGTGCTGATCAGTGGGCGGCGTTGATCGGCGGCTGTGCCGATCGACGGGCGCACCGATCAGGCCGGTGGTTGCTCCCGGTGGTGGCCGTTCCCAGTGTGGTTGCCCCCGCACTGCGGCGATATGAGCCATTCCAACACGGCACGCCCGGGTCCGGCAACATCGACCGTCGTCGTGCCGTGGAAGTCTCGGTCGGCCCAGCCACGCGGCCGGCCGTGTGGTGGCGATCGAGGCGGTCACCGTGGATTGGTGACCGGGGCAGCGCGTTCCGCCGCGGGTGCCCCGGCCGCTGGCGGATCAGCCGGCGGACGACGGACGGGGTGTCAGGCCCAGGGTGGCACTGACCAGCAACGGCAGAGTTGACGGCAGGAAGGCGACGCCGAGTCCGCCCAGCGCCAGCAGCAGACCCCAGATGCCGATGACCGCGGCCGCCCCCAGGTCGACGAGCGCCGCCCGCCCGCCGAGGCGCTGGGCGAGCACCGGAAGCGCGGCGGCGATCACCGGTACGCCGAGCAGGAAGGACGCCGCCGCCCCGGAGTCCCGTACGGTCAACGGCGTCAGCGCGGCGGCCACCAGGACGGTGATGGCCAGTGCCGCCCAGCGCATCAGACGTTGCGGGTCGGCGGGTCGGCGGAACAGCGCCAGCAGGCCGACTGCCACGACGGCGACCAGGGCGGCGATAGTGGTCACGACGATCATTTCTGCTCCATCCCGGAGAGAGGTGATCCGCTGTCGGAGTCGGGCGGTCGCTGACCGCTTCCGCCGCCATCTCGGCTCTGGATCCGCGGTACCAGGGTACCCACGGAAGCAACACACGGTGACGGTGCGCGCGGCCGGTGCTGATGACCGGTGGGTGCCGACCCGGCGCCCGTGCCGACCGGTTCACTACACCCCGATCCCGCCTTCTCCGGGTTCTCCGCGTCGCGAAGTGCGCGTTCTCGCCAGGCCCGGGCGGGTTCCCGGTACCGACCGGTGAGGGTGGTGACAGCATGTCGCCATGACGCTGTCACTGCCCATCGCCGCCGAAGCCAACGAACTGCTCCGGCGTGACCCGCTGGCACTGCTGGTCGGCATGGTGCTCGACCAACAGGTCTCGATGGAGAAGGCTTTCGCCGGCCCGTACGAGTTGGCGCGACGGCTCGGCCACGAACCGGACGCGGTCGAACTGGCCGGCTACGACCCGGAGGCGCTCACCGCGATCTTCGCCGAGCGGCCCGCCCTGCACCGGTTCCCGAAGGCGATGGCGGCCCGGGTGCAGGAGGTGTGCCGTACCCTCGTCGACCGTTACGACGGTGACCCGAGCCGACTCTGGTCCGAGGCGGAGAACGGCGCCGACCTGCTCGACCGGCTCACCGGACTGCCCGGCTTCGGTCGGCAGAAGGCGCAGATCTTCCTCGCGCTGCTCGGCAAGCGGTTCGGTGTCCAGCCGCCCGGCTGGCGGGAGGCGGCCGGGACGTACGGGGCGGACGGCATCTTCCACTCGGTCGCCGACGTCACCGACGAGGCGTCGTTGCTCCGGGTACGCGAACACAAGCAGCAGGTGAAGGCCGCCGCCAAGGCCGCCTCGGCAGGCTGAGGGGCGGCGCCCGGCGCCGGCCCGACGCTCCCGGGCAGCGCCCGGTGGCGGTACTGACTCGTTGAGTGTGGAGATCGTCGGCATTCAACGGGGGCAGGGGGCGCTGTGGTCGGTACGGCGGACGGCGGCGTACCTCCGTCGCCGGTCGCGGGTGGCGCCGGGTCGGCGGCCGATGGCTGAGAGACCGACGTACCGGCTTCTGCGCGGGGAGGCCAGTTCACAGCGGGCGACGTTCCTGGAACTCTTCCTGGACCTCGTTTTTGTCTTCGCGCTCACCCGGGTCTCTGAGCGGTTGATCCTGGACTTCACCACGGAGCAGCGGATCCTGTTCTCCGAGGGCGGTCAGACGCTGCTGCTCTTTCTCGCGCTCTGGCACATCTGGGCGACGACGGCCTGGATAACCAGCCGGGCCGAGCCCGCCGTGCCGACCGTGCAGATGCTGGTCATCCTGACGATGGTCGGCAGCATGGTGATGGCGGTGGCGTTGCCCCGGGGCTTCGGCTCGCAGGCGGTCGCCTTCGCCGGCGCGTACGTTGCGGTGCAGTTCGGTCGTACCCTGGTCGCCACCGTCGGCGCCCACGGCAATCCCGATCCGACCAGCCCGCACGCCCACGTACGGCTGCTCCTCTGGTCCGGGCTGACCGCCGTGCTCTGGATCCTCGGCGCCGTGACCAACGACCGCGTGCGGCGGAGTGTGCTGTGGAGTCTGGCGCTGACGCTGGACTACCTCGGCACGGCGTCCGGCTGGCCGGTTCCCCGACTGGGCCGCTCCCGGTACGCCGGCCAGGTCATCGCCGGCGAGCACCTCGCCGAGCGGTACCAGCAGTTCCTGCTGATCGCACTCGGCGAGTCGATCTTCGTCATCGGCATCACGTTCAGCGGCGGCGGTGGCAACTTCACCCCCGCCCGGACCGCCGGATTCGGACTGGCGCTGCTCACCACCGTGCTGCTCTGGCGCATCTACTTCCATCGGGCCGGTGACGTGCTGCCGCTGGCCATCACCCGGGCACGGCACCCGGCCCGGCTCGGCCAGGCCGCGGGCTACAGCCACCTGGTCATGATCGCCGGCATCGTGCTCACCGGTGCCGGCTACGAGTTGTTCATCGCGGAGCCGGTCGGCACGACCATGCCGGTCTGGCTGCTCGCCATCCTCGGCGGTCCGGCCCTGTTCCTGGCCGGACGGGCCGGGTTCGAATTCCTGACCTTCGCCCGGATCTCCCGGTCCCGGGTTGCCGGCCTGCTCGGGTTGGGCGCCGTGGTGCCCGCGATGTTCCACCTGCCGCCGCTGGCGGTGGCCGGCACCGCCGCCGTCGTACTGTCCGGGGTCGCCCTGGCCGATCTGTGGCGCTCACACGGTCGGGCCCCGGAGCAGCCGGCACCCCCGGGCTGACCGGTCGAGTGGTTGACCCAGCCCCGGCCCGCGCCACCGTGTCGGGCGGCGCGGGAGGGCCTGCGCGCACCCGGCTCAGGCGGCGGTCGGGCGGGCGGCGAGCGCGGCCAGCGCCCGGCGTACGTCGGCGAGCGAGACGGTCGCCGAGTCGTCGAGGTCGGCCAGTCCCGCGTCGATCCACTGCCGCATCAGGGTGGTGACCCCGATGCCCCGGGCATCGGCCGCCGCACGCACCCGTTCGTAGGTGTCCAGTGGAAGCCGTACCGACCGGCTGACCATCGGGACGTCGGTGTCCGGGGTGGGCAGCTCGACAGGTGGCGCGTCGTCGATCAGATCCGCGACCTGCTCGTCGCCGGAGTGGAACCGCTTCGTCGCGTCGTGTCGGTTCATGGTCAGCGCCTCCTCCTCATCGTCGTGCCCGGTACGGGGGTTCTGATGGGGCTTCCGCACCCGCCCGGCGTCGGCGGACTCATCGTCGTCGCCCCTGGAGCGTCTCCTCGTAGCGCTTGGACTCGATGTCGGTGAGGTCACGCGCGGAGAGGACGTCCCAGTCGTTGTCATCCTGATCGGCTTCGGCGAGCAGGATCGCCAGTCGTCGCCCCTTCCGTGCGGTCGCGTAGACGACCATCACGTCGTCGCCGAGGTGCCGGATGACGCGGCGCGTGCTGTGCAGCGCCTCCCACACCTCGCCCGGGGTGACGTCATGGACCCGCAGGTTTCCCAGTGCCTCGTCGGTGAAGCTGAACCTACTGCCCACGTGGGGGAGCGTACCACGGGCGTAACACGCGGGTGGAGGGGAAGAATCCGCTTCAGCGGCTGCCCGTCGCCGCGCCGACGCGGAGTGCAAGGATGGGTCGTGGCATCCGGGGACGGAACCGCCTCCACGGACGGGTGCCCAGCAACCCGGGGAGGGCCGTGGTGAAGCATCAGGCGTACCAGCCGATCCTGATCACCGACGCCTCGCGTAGCCAGGACGACCAGCTGCGCAGCCGCCAACGCCGGTACATCGTGATGATGGGCATCCGGGCGGTCTGCATCATCGCCGGCGCCATCCTGGTCGGCGCGAAGGCGCCACTGCTCTGGCTCTGGCTGCCGCTCTGCGTCCTCGGCATGGTCCTGATCCCGTGGCTGGCGGTGCTGCTCGCCAACGACCGGCCACCGAAGGAGGAGCACCGGCTGGCCACCCGGCTGCGCCGCCGGCACGTCGACGAGACCCCGCCCCGCGCGCTCTCCGCCGAGGAACGCCCGCACCGGGTCATCGACGCCGAGCCCTGACCGACCGCCGTCTCCGCCGTCGTACGGGGACGATCAACAGGCCGGACGACAGGTAGTCTCACCGGTCGATGATCAGTTCCCGGCTTCCGGTCGCCCGGCCGGGGCGGGAACCGGGTGAGGGAGAGCAGCCGTGGGTGCCTGGGGTAACCGGAACTTCGACAACGACACCGCGGCGGACCATCTCTCGATGATCACCGGCCGGCTGCTCAAGGAGATCACCGAGGCGATGTCGGGCGATCCCGAGGAGATCGAGCCGGACGAGTACTGGGGGGTGGCGGTGCCATGCAACGTCGAACTCCTGTACCGGCTCGCCGAACTGTCGTACGTGGGTGTCATGCTGCCCACCCCGGAGGTCGCGACCGGGTGGAAGCGGCAGTACCTGGCGGTCTGGGACGAGACGATCGACGAACTGGTGTCCTCCGCCGAGCACCGGGCGGCGCGACGCGCCGTACTGGTGGAGACGTTCGACCGGCTCATCGACGCGGCGCGACGCGAGACGGAATGACGGAGGGCCGTCGCGCCCGACGCGACGACCGACGTGGGCCGGTGTGACCGGCTGACCGGTCAGGCTCCGCCGGGCACCGGACGGGCGCCGACCACCGAGACCGCCACCGCGCCCAACTCGGCGGCGTGACGCAGCGCCTCGGCCGGACCCGCCCCGGCCACCCAGGCCGACAGCAGGCCGGCGGCGAACGCGTCCCCGGCCCCGGTCACGTCTCGGACCGGCACCCGGCGGGCCGCCGACTCGACCACCACCCCGTTCCGCTCGGCCCAGACCGACCCGGCGGCGCCGTTCTTCACCACCCCGTGCCGGGCCACCCCGGTCAGCACACGGGCCCGGGCGGCCGGTGAACCGGGTCCGGCCAGCACCGCCGCCTCGTCCAGGTTGGCGAGCAGCAGGTCCACACCACGTACCCAGCTCAGGAACGCCGTCGTACCGACCTGGCGCAACGGCGCCGCGGAGGCCGCGTCGACGCTGGTGGTGAGCCCACGCCCGCGCGCCACGGCCAGTGCGCGCAGCCCGGCCGGACGCGACGCGGCGTCCAACATCGGGTACGCCGACAGGTGCAGGTGCCCCGCGTCGGCCGCCTCGGCCAACGCCGCCGTCACATGCTCGGGCGTCAACCGGAGGTTGGCCCCCCGTTCGGTCACCATGGTCCGCTCCCCGTCATGGGCGAGCACGATCACCGTGCCGGTCGGGGTGTCCGGGCAGCGACGCACCAGGCAGTGCACGCCCAGCCGGGCCAGCTCGGCGAGCCGGGCCTCGCCTTCCCGGTCCACGCCGACCGCGCCGACCAGGGTCACCGGGTGGCCTCGCCAGGCCAGCCAGGCGGCGGTGTTGGCCGCCTGACCGCCGCCGGTGAAGCGGATCGCCGCCGGGGTGTCCGAGCCCGCCGTCAGCGGGCCGGCGAGCACCGCCACCACGTC
The DNA here is from genome assembly GCF_036422035.1 of Plantactinospora sonchi. Taxonomy (NCBI): domain Bacteria; kingdom Bacillati; phylum Actinomycetota; class Actinomycetes; order Micromonosporales; family Micromonosporaceae; genus Plantactinospora; species Plantactinospora sonchi. Next base: position 91,056 of record NZ_JAZGQK010000033.1, on the reverse strand, counting down.
CGTGACGATGTCGCCGACCACCACGATCCGCGGCGAGGTGCTCCGGTGCCGCCGCGCCGGCGACGTCATGTCCGTTCGGCGGCGGCGACCGCGATCCGCGCCGCGAGGGCCGCGTTGCGCAGGATGATCCGTACGTTCACCGCCAGGCTGGCGCCCTCGGTGGCGGAGTGGAAGTGCGCCAGCAGGAACGGCGTCACGGCCTTGCCGGTGATCCCGTCGGCGGCCAGTCGGGCCAGACCGTCGGCCAGGGTCCGGTCGTGCAGTGCCGGGTCGAGCTGCTCGTCGGCGGGGAGCGGGTTGGCCACGACCAGGGCACCGGGCTGCACCCCGTGCGCCGCCCGGGCCGCCAGTACGGCCGCGATCTGCTCCGGCGACTCGACCGTCCAGTCGAGGTCGAATCCGCCGTCGGTGATGAAGAACCCGGGGAATCGCCGGGTACGGTAGCCGACCACCCCGACACCCAGCGTCTCCAACCGTTCCAGGGTCGCACCGACGTCGAGGATCGACTTGACGCCCGCACAGACCACCGCGATCGGGGTACGCGCGAGGGTGGTCAGGTCGGCGGACTCGTCGAAGGTCTGCGACGCCTCCCGGTGCACCCCGCCGAGCCCGCCGGTGGCGAAGACCGGGATGCCGGCGGCGGCGGCCAACGCGCTGGTCGCGGCGACCGTGGTCGCCCCGTCCGCGCCGGTCGCGGCGGCCACCGCCAGATCCCGGACGGAGAGCTTCGCCACCCCGTCCGTGCTGGCCAACCGGGTCAACTGGGCGTCGTCGAGGCCGACGACCACCTCGCCGCCGACCATGCCGATGGTCGCCGGCACCGCGCCGTTGTCCCGGACCGCCTGCTCGATCTCCCGGGCCACCCGCAGGTTGTCCGGGCGGGGCAGCCCGTGCGAGACGATGGTGCTCTCACAGGCGACAACCGGGCGTCCCGCCCGCAGTGCCTCGGCGGCCTCGGCGCCGTACCGGATCTGAAAGTCGTTCACGGTCGCCTACCGTACGCGGGCGGCGCCGGCCGGCTGTTGCGGTGGACCGTCCGGCGGTGGACCTGTAAGACTGAAAGGGTGAGTACACCTGTCGCCCCCCAGAGCAGTGGCAGCATCCTCGAACGGCCCGTCGAGCGTCCGCTCGAGCACGGCGACCACGAGCGTTTCGCGCACTACACCGCCAAGGACAAACTGACCGAGGCTCTCGTGCTCGGCACGCCGGTCAAGGCGCTCTGCGGCAAGGTGTGGGTCCCGTCACGTGATCCGAGCCGCTTTCCGGTCTGCCCGGAGTGCAAGGAGATCTTCGAGGACAACAAGCGGTTCTTCGACCCGAAGCCGGATCCGCCGCAGTAACTCCGCCCGTCACCGTGGCCCGGGTCGGGGGCGACCAGGCGCGCGACGGGATCAGGTCTCACCGCCCGGAGCGGCGGCGCCCCTCCCCGCCACCCGGGCCCGGAGTCGCCCCGGTGGCCGGCGTGACGCGCGCGTCGTAGCCTCCATCCGGTGACCGCATCGACCGCCCTGCTCCTCGCCGACCTGCTCGGAGTCGCCGTCTTCGCCGCTTCCGGCGCCTCGGCGGCGGTGGCCAAGCGGCTCGATCTGTTCGGGGTGACCTTCGTCGGCTTCGTCGCCGCACTGGGCGGCGGGATCCTCCGCGATCTGGTGATCGGCGAGACACCGCCGCTGGCCTTCGCCGACTGGCGGTACGCGGCGACGGCGGCGGTCAGCTCCGCGGCGGTCTTCTGGCTGCATCCGCAGTTCAACCGGTTGCGTACCACCGTGCTGGTGCTCGACGCGGCCGGACTGGCCCTCTTCACCGTCACCGGTACGATCGTCGCGCTCGCCGCCGGCGTACCGGCGGTCGGGGCCTGCCTGGTCGGCATGCTCGCCGGGATCGGCGGCGGCCTCGGCCGTGACCTGCTCACCGGGGAGATCCCGGCGGTGTTGCGCCGGGAGATCTACGCGGTGGCGGCGCTGGTCGGCGCGGTCGCGGTGGTGCTGCTGGACCGGACCGGTCTGGCCGGCCCCGGTCCGTTGGTCACCGCCGCCGTGGTGATCTTCGCCGTCCGGCTGGTGGCGCTGCGCCGCCGCTGGTCCGCCCCGGTCGCCAGTGACCGGAGCGGCCCGTCCCGCTGACGTCGCCCGGGTGGGGCTGGCTCGGCGGACCCGGCTGCCCTGGGCGCCGACGTCCTCGCCGACCCGGCGGACGTCGCCGCTGTGACGTGTGTGCCGCTGGTGTCGCCTGGGTCGCCGGGGGTCGGCTGGTTATGCTGATATGGCCTTCGCGCTCGTTCCGGCCGCGGAGGCGTTTCCGTGTGGGGGTCGGATTTCCGGTCGTCGGAGGGGAGTGTTCTGCGTGGGAGCCCGGCTGCCGACCATCGAGTCGTTCCCGGCGCTGCGCGCGTGGCAGCGCAAGGCGTTGGTGGAATACCTGCGGCGTCGCTCCGAGGACTTCCTGGCGGTGGCGACACCCGGCGCCGGCAAGACCACCTTCGCGCTGCGGATCGCCGCCGAACTGCTCGCCGACGGCACCGTCGAGGCGGTGACCGTGGTCGCCCCGACCGAGCATCTGAAGACCCAGTGGGCCAGCGCGGCCGCCCGGATCGGCATCCAACTCGACGCCGCGTTCCGGAACGCCGACCTGCACTCGTCGGCGGACTTCCACGGGGCGGTCGTCACGTACGCCCAGGTCGGCATGGCGCCCCAGGTGCACCGTCGGCGGACGATGACCCGTCGGACCCTGGTGATCCTGGACGAGATTCACCACGCCGGTGACTCCCGGTCCTGGGGGGACGGCGTCAAGGCGGCCTTCGAGCCCGCCGTACGTCGCCTGATGCTGACCGGTACGCCGTTCCGGTCCGACGACAACCCGATCCCGTTCGTGACGTACGAGCGGGGCGGTGAGGGCCTGCTGCGGTCCCGCGCCGACTCCGTGTACGGCTACTCCGACGCGCTCACCGACGGCGTCGTCCGGCCGGTGATCTTCCTCGCCTACTCCGGGGAGACCCGGTGGCGGACCAGCGCCGGGGACGAACTCGCGGCCCGGCTGGGCGAGCCGATGACCCAGGACCTGATCGCCCAGGCGTGGCGTACCGCGCTGGATCCGGCGGGGGACTGGATGCCGCAGGTCCTGAGGGCCGCGGACGCCCGGCTGCAGGTGCTACGGGCCGGCGGGATGACCGACGCCGCCGGGCTGGTGATCGCCACCGACCAGCAGTCCGCCCGGTCGTACGCCCGGCTGATCGAGCGGGTGACCGGCGAAAAGGCGGTGGTGGTCCTTTCCGACGATCAGGGGGCCTCGGACCGCATCGCGGCGTTCTCCGTCTCGGAGCAGCGCTGGATGGTCGCGGTGCGGATGGTGTCCGAGGGGGTCGACATTCCTCGGCTGGCGGTCGGGGTCTACGCGACCAGCGCCTCCACCCCGCTGTTCTTCGCCCAGGCGATCGGCCGGTTCGTCCGGGCCCGCCGGCCGGGGGAGACCGCCTCGGTCTTCCTGCCCAGCGTGCCGCACCTGCTCGGGCTGGCCAGCGAGATGGAGGCCGAGCGGGACCACGTACTCGGCGAACCGAAACGCCGGGAGGGGTTCGACGACGACCTCCTCGAACGGGCACAGCGTGCCGAGCAGGCGAGCGGGGAGTTGGAGAAGCGGTTCGAGGCGCTCTCCGCGACCGCCGAACTCGACCAGGTGATCTTCGACGGGGCCTCCTTCGGCACCGCCGCGCAGGCGGGTACCCCGGAGGAGGAGGAATATCTGGGTCTGCCCGGTCTGCTCACCGCTGACCAGGTTGCCACGCTGCTGAACAAGCGACAGGCGGAACAGTTGGCCGCGCAGCGTCGTCGCCGGCAGGCGGGTGGCGAGGTGGTCGCGGCTCCGCAGCCGGTCGCCCGGCCGCTCAGCGCGGCGGAACGTCGGGTCACGCTGCGACGTCAGCTCAATGCCCTGGTCGCCGCGCACCACCACCGGACCGGACTGCCGCACGGCAAGATCCATGCGGAGTTGCGTCGCCGGTGCGGGGGGCCACCGAGTGCCCAGGCCACCATCGAACAACTTGAGGAGCGGATCGCCACCGTGCAGAGCCTCTGACGGAGGCGCCCGCGATCCGCAGCGGGCCTGCCTGGTGGTGGGCAGACCGTACCGGTCGAAGGAGTTGGTTCCGGCGCACGGGCTGAACGGTCCGTTTCCGGACGCGCCGGGCTGAACGGTGCTTGCCGGGCGGGGCGCCGATCCAGGGAAGAGACGACCGGAGGTGCCCTGTTACGGGCACCTCCGGTCAACTATGTCCTGAATCGATTAGTTCGCCATCAAATCGGCGCCACGCCAGCTGAATTCCGGGTCAACCGCGTAGCGCACCGTGATCTTGACTAGATCCTCGGCGTACTTGTTCGCGTGATGCCCACAGAACACCAGTTCGCTCCCACCCGCGAGGGTGATCCGGAGCTTTCCGGCGGCGTTACAGCGGTCGCACCGTTCATCGGCGGCTGGGGGAGCCACCGTCTCGGGCGGCGGCGTGAGGGTCGGGGTCATCGCCTTCCTCCTGCGGTCGTCACCGATGAACACTCTCGTCGGTCATTGCTCACCTATCGTGCAACACCCTTGTGGGGTGTGGCCTTCCCAGTGTGCCCCCGGGGGACCGATGTCACACGTGGTAGAGACAGTGTGCCGTGCAACCAGGGTGCCACGTCAACGATCACCGGTGGGAAACCGACCGACTACCACGAGTCGATATACGTCCGGTGATCAAACCGACACGACTGGTTGACTTTTTGGATCAGTCGAGATAATCCCGAAGGACCTGCGAGCGCGACGGGTGCCGGAGTTTCGACATCGTCTTCGACTCGATCTGCCGGATCCGCTCGCGGGTGACGCCGTACACCTGACCGATTTCGTCCAGGGTCCGGGGCTGCCCGTCGGTGAGCCCGAAACGCAGCCGTACCACGCCCGCCTCACGCTCGGAGAGGGTCTGCAGGACCTGCTGGAGCTGGTCCTGGAGCAGCGAGAACGACACCGCGTCGACCGCGACGACCGCCTCGGAGTCCTCGATGAAGTCGCCGAGCTGACTGTCGCCCTCGTCACCGATGGTCTGGTCGAGGGAGATCGGTTCCCGGGCGTACTGCTGGATTTCCAGCACCTTCTCCGGTGTGATGTCCATCTCCTTGGCCAGCTCCTCCGGGGTGGGCTCGCGGCCCAGGTCCTGGAGCAGCTCACGCTGGATCCGGCCGAGTTTGTTGATCACTTCGACCATGTGCACCGGGATGCGGATGGTGCGGGCCTGGTCGGCCATGGCGCGGGTGATCGCCTGGCGGATCCACCAGGTGGCGTAGGTGGAGAACTTGTAGCCCTTGGTGTAGTCGAACTTCTCGACCGCCCGGATCAGGCCGAGGTTGCCCTCCTGGATCAGGTCGAGGAAGGCCATGCCCCGCCCGGTGTACCGCTTGGCCAGCGAGACCACCAGCCGCAGGTTCGCCTCCAGCAGGTGGTTCTTGGCCCGCTCACCGTCCCGGGAGATCCAGCTCAGGTCGCGGACCATCTCGCGGGGGAGCTTCTCCTCGCCCTCCTCGGCGGCGCGCAGCCGCTCGGCGGCGTAGAGCCCGGCCTCGATCCGCTTGGCGAGCTCGACCTCCTGCTCGGCGTTGAGCAGCGGAACCTTGCCGATCTGCTTCAGGTAGGCCCGTACCGAGTCCGCGGAGGCGGTCAGCTCGGCGTCCCGCCGGGCCTGCTTGAGTGCCTCCGACTCCTCGTCGTCCCATTCGAAGTCGTTGTCGGTCGCCGCGTCGGCCGCGTCCGCCTCGGCGGCCTTGGTCAACTCGACCGGCTCGTCGACAACCACGTCCTCGATCTCGGCGGCGAGTTCCTCGGGATCGATGTCGCCGTCACCGGGGCCGTCCGGGTCGCTGTTCTTGGCGGTCGCCTTGGCGGCCTTGGCGGGGCCACCCGGGGCGCCGGTCGCCTTGGCGGCCCGGGTGCCCTTCGCGGCGGCCTTGCCGGGCGCCTCGGCGGACTTCGCGGGCGCCTTGGCACCCGGGGTCGGGGAGGCGCCGTCGGCGGCGAGAGCGGGCTTACGGGCGGCGGGCTTGCGCGTCGCGCCGGTGGTCTCGTCGGCGGCGGGCGCCTGCTTCGGCGCCGGCGGTGCCGACTTCTTCGTCGCCTTGGCGGTCGTCGCCCGGGACGCGGGAGTGGCGGAACGGGCGGCGGCGACCCGACGACGGGTGCTCGCCGAACCGTCGACCACCACGGTCACCCCGGCGTCCGAGAGCGCCCGCAGGATCTTCTTGGCCTGGGCCGGAGTCACCTCAGCAGACTCGACAGTGCGCGCCAGCTCGGCCGACGTGAGCTGGCCGCCGGCGTTCTGCGCGTGGGCGATCAGGGTGTCGGTGAGCGAGCGTACGTCGGCGCCGATGTGGCGGGGTTCTGTCACGAATGACCTTCCGGAGGCGATGAGCGAGCACGGCCGGTTTCGGCCGGCGCAGCGCGAAGCGTCGTGCCGGGCCGATGTGGTTGAGGAACCCCCGTGTCCCGGGCCGGCCGGTGCTCGGCGGTCCGTGGCGCGTGGGCAGGCGTGAATTGTAACGCCGTCTGCGGCGATCATCCCGCGCCGCACGCCGGAGAGGCGGTCGGGGGCTACCGACTCGATACATGTGTGGACTTTGTAAGGATGATACTCGCGGTCGGGCCAGCACGTCACAGGCGTGCGGGAAGGGGACAACATGCGGGTGGGTACTCCGGCTCCGGAGGAACTGCTGAAGGTCGCGGTCGAGGTCGTCCGGGAGGCGGCGGACACCGCGCGACGGATGCGCGCCGACGGGGTGTCGGGAATTACCACCAAGAGCACCGCGACGGACGTGGTCACCGCCGCCGACCGGGCGGTGGAGCGGGAGGTGGTGGCCGCGCTGCGGGACCTCCGGCCCGACGACACCGTGCTGGGCGAGGAGTACGGCGACTCCGCCGGCTCCGCGGCGGCCGGTCCGCAGACCGTACGGTGGATCCTGGATCCGATCGACGGCACCGTGAACTACCTGTACGGACTACCCCAGTACGCGGTCTCGCTGGCGGCCGAGGTCGGTGGTGAGGTGGTCGCGGGGGTGGTGCGCAACGCGGTCACCGGTGACGAGTGGACCGCCACCCGGGGTGGGGGAGCCCACCGGGCCGGCCGGCGGCTGCACGGCTCGACCGAGAGTGATCTGGGCCAGGCGCTGGTCGCCACCGGCTTCGGCTACGACCCGGCGCGTCGGGCGTACCAGGCCGGCGTGCTCGGTGAGCTGATCTCGTACGTCCGGGACATCCGTCGGTTCGGTGCCGCCTCCCTCGACCTCTGCATGGCGGCCGAGGGTCTGGTCGACGCGTACTACGAGCGGGGGCTCAACCTCTGGGACCACGCGGCCGGTGGGCTGATCGCGACGGAGGCCGGTCTGCGGGTCGCCGGCCTGGCCGGGGTCGCCGCGGGGCCGGATCTGCTCATCGCCGCGCCACCGGCGCTGTTCGGGCCGTTGCACGACCACCTGGCCCGGCTCGGTGCCGCCGGCGGGCCGTGACGTGACCGACGGCTCGGCGTCGACTTCCCGACGTCCGGCCCGGCAGTGGCGCGGCGGCCGTCCGCCGACTCCCGGTTCGGCGTCGGGTCGGCGTCGGCCCGCAGGCCGGCGACCGCCGTCGGATCCCGGCCCGTTCCCGTTGTCCCGCCGCCCGGTGCCTGCCCGGGGCGGCGGGACAACCGGACCGGCTCAGGTCAGGTTCGGGTCGGCACAGGTCCCGTCCGGCAGCTGCGGTCCGCCGCTGCCCTGGGCCAGTGCCTGGCTGACCTCGGTGATCGTGGCCAGCTGCTTGAAGTCGCTGCCGATCACCACGTCCACCACGTCGTCGGTGCGGTCGATCTGGAACTCGGGCGTCGCGTCGTTCAGGAAGTACGCCTTCAGCACGTGGTAGGAGCCGAGGCCCTTCGGGCCGAACCGCAGTACGGCGATGCCGTCGACACCCTTGTTCTTCGGCTCGTTGCCCGACTTGAGGACCTGGAACTGCCGGTTCTGGAAATCGGTCTTGACCGAGTTCGCCAGCCCCTGCGTGTCGGTCGCGTTGTAGACGTTGATCTTGATGTCCTTGTTCAACCGCAGTCGAGTGTCGGCCAGCTTGGCGCCGGGCGGGCACGCACTGGCGGCGTCCTTGCCCGCCTGGGTGTCCCGGACCAGCGTGACCGCGACGAAGACCACGGCGATCACCGCGAGCACGCCGACGACGACGAGGGCCCGGACGCGCGCGAAACTCATCTAGTTGGCTCCCCGAAGCTCGTCTGTGACAGATACCGGCCAACCGACGCCGGTCGGCCGTCGTTGGCTACCGAGTATGCCGGGGGCGCCGGACGATGTCCGACCGGGTGTGGAAACCGGCGGATCCGTCGGCGCGCCGACGACGATCGGCCCACCACTGACCCTATCTTCGTGTCGCCTGAGTCACATTGGGAACAACTCCGGGCGCTCGGACGTACAAGCATGCCGCAGGGACGGTATACATGCCTCGCCTGAAGGGGGGTAAGGTACCCCGCTCGGCGGGGGAGTTCCGCCCGGCGGCCCGCGATCCGGACATGCGCCGGGGCGGGTAACCGGAAGTGACGGCCGGCCAGCGGGAACCGAAACAGCGTCTTCCGGCGTTACAACCGGAAGCGACTATATCGATATGGGAGAGTGAAACCGATGGCCACCGACTACGACGCCCCGCGTCGCGACGAGGTCGACCTCGGCGAGGACAGCCTGGAAGAGCTCAAGGCTCGGCGGGTCGACTCACAGTCGGCCGCCGTGGACGTCGACGAGGCCGAGGTCGCCGAGAGCTTCGAACTGCCCGGTGCCGACCTGGCCGACGAGGAGCTGACCGTCAAGGTGCTGCCGATGCAGTCGGACGAGTTCCGCTGCGCGCGCTGTTTCCTCGTGCACCACCGCAGCCAGCTCGCGGTGGAACGCAACGGCGATCTGATCTGCCGCGAGTGCGCCTGAGTTCCTCGGGGGGAGGGGCGGCGGCCTCCGCGGACGGGGGTCGCCGCGGACGATTTGACGTGCGGTGCGGGTGGGTAACTGCTTGACTCGATCCGCGTGGTTCGACGGCGGTCCGCGCACGCGCTGGAGGTCACGATGAGCCGTTCCGACCCGGCACCGCAGAGTCCGGCACCGGCCGACCGGTCCGCTTCGCCGGATCCGGCCGACCGGTCCGCTTCGCCGACACCGGCTGGGCGGAGCACAGTACCGACACCGGCCGCCCGGTCCGGACCGTCCGTACCGGCGTCCGCCGACGGCGACCCCGGTACGACGCCGCCGCCCGCGAACGGCGAAGAACTGGGTACGACGGTGGCCGCGCTCGCCGACGACGAACTCGACCGGGCGGGCCGCCGGAGGATCTTCGGCCGGCTCGTCGACCAGGTGCGTGCCCGCGGCGGCGTGCGGCTGCTCAAGCCCAAGGCGGCCCTGCGCTGGTTGACCGACGTGGTGGCGGAGATCGCCCCGCACGTGCCGATCCGCGACCGGGAGACGCTGCTGCGGCACTTCGACGGTCTGGACGGCGACGTGCTCGCCGAACGCCTGGTGCGCAACGCGACCCGGGCCACCGCCGGGGTCGGCGCGGCCGGCGGCGGCGTGGCGGCGGTGGAGTGGGTCGCCACCCCGACACTGCTCTCGGCGCCCGTACTGCTGGCCGCCGAGACCGTCGCCGTGGTCGCCATCGAGCTGAAGCTGATCGGCGAGCTGCACGAGGCGTACGGCGTAGCACTGCCGGGCGCCACCGGCCAGCGCGCGACGATGCTGCTGCGGTCCTGGGCGGCGCAACGGGGGGTCAACCCGCTGCTGCCCGGGGTGGGCGTCGGTGCCGTGCTCGGTACCGCGGCCCGCAACGAACTGCGGGACCGGCTGCTGCGGCGGTTCGGACGCAACCTGACCACGCTCGGGCCGTTCCTCACCGGAGCCGCGGTGGCGGCCTTCCTGAACGGCCGGGCCACCCGTGGGCTCGGCAACCGGATCCGGGAGGACCTGCGCCAGCACCCTCCGGCGATCGGTGGTTGACGGCCGGGGTCACCAGGTGGTGGGTCGGCGGGATCCAGCGGAAGGCCGGCGCGGTCAGGCGTCGCCGGGTGTCGCGTCCCGGGCCGCCAGGATGGCCTCGGCGAGCCGTACCGGATGACGGGAACTGACCACCCAGTACGGGGTCGGGTCGGCCGGATCGTCCAGCACCACCTGTACCGCGCCGGAGACCCAGGGACGCTGCACCACGAAGGCGAGCGGGTCGGCGCCGACCCCGAGCACCTCGCGCCGCCCGGCGGCGTCCAGGGCGAGCACGTCCGCGACGAACCGCAGCGGCAGCCGGGCGTCGTCGACCAGGAACTCGTCGTCGCGTACCGCGACCCGGATCCGACCGAGCCAGCCGAGCCCGACGACGGCGAGCGGCAGCAGGACCGCGAACGGCAACCAGGCCCGGACACCTGTCCCGCCGAGCCAGAGTTCGAGGGCGAGCAGCGCGGCCACCCCGATGCCGGCCAGCCACAGCCACCACGGCAGACTCAACCGCTCGGCGTACCCGGCCCGGGCGGGTGCGGCGGCGGGATCTGCGACGGCGGGATCAGGACTCGTCGGGGCCACGCTGTGAGGGTACGGCGCGGCGCGACCGGTTGACCCGGCAGGATGGGGGGACGACCGTCAGATGGCTCCGTGGAACCTGCCAGGAGAGTGACAACGTGACACACGTGGTGCCCGTACCGGTCCGGCGGCTCGACCCGGACCTGCCGTTGCCGTCGTACGCCCATCCCGGTGACGCCGGAGCCGACCTGGTGGCCGCGGAGGAGGTCGAGATCGGGCCGGGCGACCGGCGACTGGTCCGTACCGGGATCGCGATCGCCCTGCCGGAGGGGTACGTCGGGCTGGTCCATCCCCGCTCGGGACTCGCGGCCAGGCTCGGTGTGACGGTGCTCAACGCGCCCGGTACGGTCGACGCCGGTTACCGCGGCGAGATTCTGGTCAACCTGATCAACCACGACCGGGCCCGCCCGGCGAAGATCTCCCGAGGTGACCGGATCGCGCAACTCGTGGTGCAGCGGGTGGAGCGGGCGGAGTTCCGGATGGTTGACGAGTTGTCCGCCGCCGTACGCGGGGAGAACGGGCACGGCTCGACCGGCGGGCACGCCGAGCTGGTCGCCGCCCACGACCCGAGCCAGGAAACTGAGGGGGCGGTCCGCCGGTGACCGTGCGCACGCGCTTCCGTGGCGGTTGTCACCGTCCGCGGTGGTCCCACCCGCCGGTGACACCGGCCCGTCCCGCAGCCGTGAACGAGAGGTAGCAGGTAAGCACGATGATCTTCTCCCGAGGACGCGGCGGTGGGCGACACGCCCGCGACGAGCGGTCGGACCAGCCGACGGCCGACACCCAGGACATTCCCGCCGAGACCGGGGTCGACCGGCGCCGAGGTGGTCCGTACGACAGCGCCGAGGACTTCCCCGACCTGCCCCGACTCGATCTGGGCAGCCTGCAGATCCCGGCCGTGCCGGACGTCGAGGTGCGGGTCCAGGCCAATCCCGACGGCGTCATCCAGCAGGTCGTCCTGGTGCACGGTGAGAGCGCCCTGCAACTGGGGGTCTTCGCCGCGCCACGATCCGAGGGCATCTGGGACGAGTGGCGGGAGGAGATCCGGACCTCGCTGGCCGCCGACGGTGTGGTGGCCGAGGAGAACGAGGGCGACTACGGCACCGAACTGAGGGCCCGGGTACGCACCCCGGACGGCGGTGTCGCCGACCTGCGCTTCGTCGGCGTCGACGGGCCGCGCTGGATGGTCCAGGGGGTCTTCCAGGGACGGGCCGCCAGTGACCCGGAGGCCGCCCGGGCGCTGACCGGGTGCCTGGACGGGCTTGTCGTCGACCGGGGCAAGGAGGCCAAGCCGGTGCGGGAGCCGCTGCCGCTGCGGCTGCCGAGGGAACCGGGGAACGCCGCCGACGGGACGGCGGAGGCTGCCGCCCCGGTGCCGGACGGTGCGGTCAACGGAACGGTCTCGGGTCGGCAGACACCACGGCGCGGCAACTCCGCCTGACGCCGGATGCCGCCCCGGGACGCGGACCGTCGCTGGGTGCCGTCCGGCTCGCCCGGGGCGGTGACCGGTCGGGCTTCGTACGCCGCGGTGCGCCGCCCCGTGACGCGGGGCGGCGGGCAGCGCGGGGGAGCCGGTGCCGGGCGACCGGAGGGCCGGTACGAGCCCGCCGCGCCGAACGGCCGGACCTGATCGGGCGTACGCTTGCGGGACGGCTGTCGACCAGCCGTGTCGAGTGGACGCGCCGACGTGGCGCGTCGGGGAGGGTGACACCGGGTCATGGCGACCGACCAGGGCCGGACGTCGTTGCGAGGCTTCCTGCAGCGGCTGACCGCGAGCGAGGCCGAGATCGAGGCGCAGGAGCTGCAGCGGGAGAGCGCCGAGGTGGGCGGCATGCCGGCCCGGCAGTGCACCCGGGGCCAGGTGGTCTGCGTGTCGGGGCGGCTGCGCACGGTGGTCTACACCCCGCGCACCAACCTGCCCACCCTCGAGGCCGATCTCTACGACGGCAGCGACATCGTGACGCTGGTCTGGCTGGGGCGTCGACACATTTCCGGCATAGAACCGGGGCGGCATTTGACGGCTCGTGGTCGCGTGGCCGTCCGGGATGACCGTAAAGTCATCTACAACCCGTACTACGAGCTGGAGCTGCCGCGATGAGGTTGTCGACCGGTGACGCCAGCCGCGACCGGAAGACGCCCAGATGACAGCTGGACAGCCCCGAACCGACAAGACGGAGCGCACGCCGCACGCTGGCGGGACCGGACCGGACGAACCGCTCCCCAGCCTGACCGAGCAGATGGCCGAGCAGCTCGGCGGCTGGCGCGGGATGGTCGAGTCCAGCATCCCGGTGCTCGTCTTCGTGGTGGTCAACATCATCGGCGAGCTGCGGCCCGCGGTGATCGCCGCGGTGGCGGTCGCGGTGGCGATCGCCGGGCTGCGGCTGGCCCAGCGGCGGCCGATCCGGCACGCGGTGAACGGCCTGTTCGGCATCGGTGTCGGCGCCCTGATCGCCTGGCGGACCGGTGACGAACGGGACTTCTACCTTCCCGGCATCCTCTACGGCTACGCCTATGGCGCGGCGCTGCTCGGCTCCGCCGCGCTGCGGCAACCGCTGGTCGGCTGGATCTGGTCGATCATCGCGGCCGGTGGACGCTCGGAGTGGCGGCAGAATCCACGACTGGTCCGGACGTTCACCTGGCTCACCGTGCTCTGGGGCGTGGTCTGGATCCTCAAGGTCGGTGCCCAGCACGCCCTCTACGTGGCGAACATGACCACGGCGCTCGGCGCCGCGCGACTGTTGCTCGGCTACCCGCCGTACGCCCTGCTGCTGGTGATCACCATCTGGGTCGTCCGGCGGGTGAACCGGCGGGAGCCGGCGGTACCCGCCACCGTCCCCCACTGACCGGCGGCGCCACCGTCACCGGTCGAGCGGGGCCGGGGTCAGTTGGTGCGCCGGGTCCGTTCGACGCTGTCCGGACCGAGGATCACCGCACGCACCTCGTCCTCGACCTCGGCCGTGCAGACAAAGATCAGTTCGTCGCCGGCCTCCAGCGGATCGTCCGGGCTGGGCACCAGTACCCGCTTGCCGCGCAGGATCGCGACCAGGGCGGAGTCGCGGGGCAGCGGTACGGCGTGGATGGGGTGACCGACGTACGGCGCGGTCGGCGGGAGGGTGATCTCGACGAGGTTCGCCTCTCCCTGACGGAAGGTCATCAGCCGGACCAGGTCACCGACGGTGACCGCCTCCTCGACCAGTGCGGCCATCACCCGTGGCTTGCTGACCGCCACGTCGACCCCCCACTGGTCGGTGAAGAGCCACTCGTTCTCGGCGCGGTTGACCCGGGCGACCACCCGGGGCACGGCGAACTCGGTCTTGGCCAGCAGCGAGACCACCAGGTTGACCTTGTCGTCACCGGTCGCGGCGACCACGACGTCGCAACTGGCGATGTCGGCCTCCTCCAGGCTGGTCAGCTCGCAGGCGTCGGCCAGGATCCACTCGGCGGCCGGTACCCGTTCCGGGCGGAGCATCTTCGGCTTCCGCTCGATCAACATCACCTGGTGGCCATTGTCGATCAGTTCCTGGGCGATCGAGCGGCCCACGTTGCCGGCGCCGGCGATGGCGACCCGCATTGTCAGCGCCCTCCTTCCGGCGGCAGGCTGGCCACCCTCGTCACCTGGTCGGCGATGTCGTCGGTGACCAGCATGGCGAGCTGGTCACCCTCCTGCAGCACGGTGGAGCCGGTCGGCAGGGTGGCGATGCCGAACCGGGTCAGGTACGCGACCCGGGCGCCGGTCGCCTCCTCCAGCCCGCGCAGCGGCCGGCCGACCCAGTCGTCGTGCAGCGGCACCTCGATGATCGACACCGTGCTCGTCGGGTCGCGGAAGACCTCCACGTGTCCCTCCGGCACCAGGTGCCGGACGATCCGGTCGGCGGTCCACCGGACGGTGGCGACGGTCGGGATGCCGAGCCGCTCGTAGACCTGCGCCCGCTTCGGGTCGTAGATCCGGGCCACCACGCGGGAGACGCCGAAGGTCTCCCGGGCCAGCCGCGCGGAGATGATGTTGGAGTTGTCGCCGCTGGAGACAGCGGCGAAGGCGTCGGCCCGTTCGATGCCGGCCTGGCGCAGCACGTCACCGTCGAAACCGGCGCCGGTGACCGTGATGCCGCCGAAGTCCGAACCGAGGCGGCGGAACGCGTCCGCGTCCTGGTCGATGACGGCCACCGAGTGGCCGCGCGACTCCAGACTGTCGGCGAGGGACGAGCCGACCCGTCCGCAGCCCATGATCACGACGTGCACGTACGTCCTCCCGGGTGACCGCGCGACCGGCCCGCCGCCGTCTGACGGGCTCACCATGAGCGTGCCATGTGGTCCGTCCCCGGCGCCGCCCGACCTACCCGTCCGCCCGACCGGGCTCAGCGGATCCGATGATCCGCCGGAATATACCCGTTTCATCGGGAACATCCGGTGTAAGCCGGCTCACTCTCGAAGATCGGGCCCGCCAGTCGGTCGGCCCACCGCGGCAGCCGTACCCTTACCCCTTGTGGCTAGACCCGCCTCGCTGCTGAAGCGCTTGCTCCTGGGCCGACCCTTCCGGTCCGACAAGCTGCAGCACACGCTGCTGTCCAAGCGCATCGCGTTGCCGGTGTTCGCCTCGGACGCGCTCTCCAGCGTCGCGTACGCCCCCGACGAGATCCTGCTGACCCTCTCCATCGCCGGCACCTCGGCCTACCTGTTCTCGCCGTGGGTCGCCCTCGCCGTCGTGGTCGTGATGCTGACCGTGGTGGCGAGCTACCGGCAGACGGTGCACGCCTACCCCTCCGGCGGCGGTGACTACGAGGTCGCCACGGTCAACCTCGGCCCGAAGTTCGGCGTCGGGGTGGCCAGCGCCCTGCTGGTCGACTACGTCCTGACCGTCGCGGTCTCGGTCTCGTCCGGTGTGGCCAACCTCGGCTCGGTGCTGCCGTTCGTCTCCGAGCACCGGGTGATGATCGCGGTCACCGCGGTCATCCTGCTGACCGCGGTGAACCTGCGCGGGCTACGGGAGTCCGGCACCGCGTTCGCGATCCCGACGTACGGCTTCATGATCGTCATCATCGGCATGATCCTCACCGGCCTGGTCCGGGTCTTCGTCCTCGGCCACGACCTCAGGGCCCCCAGCGCCGACCTGGTGGTCAGCGCCGAACACGCCGACATGACCGCCGCCGCCATGCTCTTCCTGCTGCTGCGCGCCTTCTCCTCCGGATGCGCCGCGCTGACCGGCGTCGAGGCCATCTCCAACGGCGTGCCCGCGTTCAAACCGCCGAAGAGCCGCAACGCCGCCACCACGCTGCTGCTGCTCGGTTCGGTCGCGATCGTGATGATCCTGGGCATCATCTGGCTGTCCCGGCTGACCGGCCTGCAGTTCATGGAGAATCCGGCCCGCCAGCTGGAGCACGGACCGGCCGACTACGTGCAGAAGACGGTCACGGTCCAACTCGGCCAGACGATCTTCGGGGACAACGTCCTGCTCTTCGTGGTCGCCGGGGCGACCGCGCTGATCCTGTTCCTCGCCGCCAACACGGCGTTCAACGGCTTCCCGGTGCTCGGCTCGATCCTGGCGCAGGACCGCTACCTGCCCCGGCAGCTGCACACCCGGGGCGACCGGCTGGCGTTCTCCAACGGCATCGTCTTCCTCGCGGTGGCCGCCAGCCTGCTGATCGTCGCCTTCCAGGCCGAGGTGACCCGACTGATCCAGCTCTACATCGTCGGCGTCTTCGTCTCGTTCACGCTCTCCCAGGCGGGCATGATCCGGCACTGGAACCGGCTGCTGCGCACCGAGCGGGACCCGCAGGCCCGCCGGCGCATGGTCCGGTCCCGGGCCATCAACACCTTCGGAATGGGTCTGACCGGCACCGTCCTGGTGATCGTCCTGCTCACCAAGTTCCTGCTCGGCGCCTGGATCGCGATCGCCGCGATGGCGGTCATCTACGTGACGATGCTCGCCATCCGACGGCACTACGACCGGATCGCCGCCGAGCTGACGCCGCCCGAGGGCCGCCCGGTGCTGCCGGCCCGCAACCACGCCATCGTGCTGGTCAGCAAGGTCCACCAGCCGACCCTGCGGGCCGTCGCCTACGCCAAGGCCACCCGGCCGGACACCCTGACCGCGTTGACCGTCAACGTGGACGAGGCCGACACCCGGGCGGTGCAGGCGGACTGGGAACGGCACGGGATCCGGGTGCCGCTGACCGTCATCGACTCGCCGTACCGGGAGATCACCCGGCCGATCCTCGACTTCGTCGCGTCGGCCCGCCGCGAGTCACCGCGCGACGTGGTCACGGTCTTCATCCCGGAGTACGTCGTCGGCCACTGGTGGGAGAACCTGCTGCACAACCAGAGCGCGCTGCGGATCAAGGGGCGGCTGCTCTTCGAGCCGGGGGTGATGGTGACCAGCGTCCCCTGGCAGCTGGAATCCAGCGCCCGGAAGAACCTGGACCGGTTCGACGCCACGCTGAGCCGTGGACCGGCCCGGGGGCCGCGCGGCGCCACCCTGGGCGACCTGGTCGCGCCGTCCCGCCGACCCGACCGGGACGTCAACGATCCGCCACCGGCCCCCGGCCACGACGAGGCGGGGCCGCGATGAGCGTCGCCGACCTGGCGGGTGGTGCCGGCGCGCGGTCCCGTCCCGCCGACCCGTCCGGCCCGGGCGAGGCGGAACGGGTCGAGCTCACCGTCGGTCCGGTGGCGCACGGCGGACACTGTGTGGCCCGACTCGACGGCCGGGTGGTCTTCGTCCGGCACGCGCTGCCCGGTGAGCGGGTCGTCGCCGAGATCACCGAGATACGCCGCGACTTCCTCCGGGCCGACGCGGTCGAGGTACTGGAGGCGGCGCCCGAGCGGGTCGAGCCGCCCTGCCCGTACGCCAGGCCGGGCCGGTGCGGCGGCTGCGACCTGCAGCACGTCGCACCGGACGCGCAGCGGGCCTGGAAAGCGGGTGTGGTCCGCGAGCAGTTGCTCCGCCTCGGTGGCCTGACCCCGGCGGAGGTCGACGAACTGGACGTCCAGGTGCACGCGCTGCCCGGCGGCCCGCTCGGTTGGCGATCCCGGGTCCGGTACGCCGTCGACGCCGCCGGTCGGGCCGGCCTGCTCAAGCACCGCTCGCACGAGGTGGTCCCGATCGACCGCTGCCTGATCGCCCACCCGGCGATCCAGGAACTGCCGGTCCTGTCCGCCGACGGTCGTCGGTGGCCGGACGCCGACGCGGTGGAGACGATCGCCTCCACCGGCGGTGACGTGGTGGTCCGCGCCCTGCGGGACGGCGGCCTGCGCGCCGGCGGCGACCTGGCCGAGCCGGACGTCCGGACCGGACCGTCGCACGTCGTCGGGTCGTCTCCGGAGCCGGACCCGGCACGGCCGTACGGGGCGCCGGGCGCCGGTGTGCCGGCGGCCGAGACGGTACGGGAGCAGGCCGTCGGCCGGACCTGGCGGCTGCCGCCGGAGTCGTTCTGGCAGGTGCACCCGGCCGCCGCCGACACCCTGGCGGCGGCGGTGCTCGACCTGCTGGATCCGCGACCGGGCGAGTCGGCCTGGGACCTCTACGGCGGGGCCGGCCTGTTCGCGGCGGCGTTGGCCGGCCGGGTCGGACCGACCGGTCGGGTCACCGTGGTCGAGTCGGCGCCGGCGGCGGTCGAGGCCGGCCGGCAGAACCTGCGCGACCTGCCCCGGGTCGAGTTCGTCCGGGCGTCGGTCGGGCCCGCGCTGGCCCGGCGGCGGATCATCGGCCCGGTGGACCTGGTGGTGCTGGATCCGCCCCGGGCCGGGGCCGGCGCCGCGGTGGTCCGGGACGTCGTCGCCGCCACCCGGCGCGCGGTCGCCTACGTGGCCTGCGACCCGGCCGCCTTCGCCCGGGACGTCCGCACGTTCCGGGCCGCCGGCTGGCGGCTCGCCGCGCTGCGGGGCTACGACCTCTTCCCGATGACCCAGCACGTCGAACTGGTGGCCCTGCTGGTCCCTGCCGGATAGCCGATGAGGCCGGACCGGCCGCGACGAGGCGTCCCCGTTCAGTGGTCGAACCAGAAGACGATCCGAACATCCGCCGGGTCACCCAGGCTGGCCAGGGCGGCGAGCCGATCGAAGTACCGCCGCCCCAGGAAGTCCCGCAGCGTCAGATGCGCACCCTCGCCCTCCACGGCCAGGGCGGCACCGTCTCCGTCACGGGTGACGCGCCGGTCCCAGATCACCTGGTCGTAGTCGTAGCCGAGCAGTTCGGCGAGGGTCAGCCACGAGGCGTGGTGTACGTCGCAGGCCCATGCGTCATGTTCGACACGCAGGCCCGGCGACACGTCACCCGGCAGCCCTCGCGGGCTGGCGATCACCGGCGAGCGTGAGCGGTTGCGTACGTCGGCGAGGAAGCCGAACAGCCGGTAGTCGCGTTCCGGAAACACCTCGTCACGGTCGTTCTCGTCCGCTCGGTCCGGAAACAGGTCCCGGGTCCACCGCCACTCACCCCGGACGCGGACCTCCGCGTACGACCAGATGTCACACCCCATGACCAGTCCACTCCTCCGGCGTGGTGTTTCGGACCCGGCGGCGACGCGGCGAGCCGGGACGCCACAGCCTGTGCCGCCCGGCTGGTCGGCACCGGCGCGGGACCGTCGACCGGCCCTGCCCTGCCCGAGGTCCCCGGACCGTGGCGGCGAACGGCCTCGACCACCTACCGCGCGCCGCGTCGCTTCAGCGTCCGCCCGTAGTCCTGGAACCGGGCCTTGGCGATCGCCGAGCGGGTGGCCGACCGCAGCACGATGCCCTCCGCCCGTCCCGGCGGACCGTCCAGTGCCACCCGGGTCTCCGGCAGGTACTCCCGGAGCAACTGGTACGTCTTGTCGAGGTCGGTCGGCAGGTCCGCCGCCTCGAGTACGTCGAGCCGCGGCACGATCTCCAACCCCTCGACCCCGGCGGTGGCCAGCAGCGCCGACTCGTCCAGGAACCGCTGGCCGCCGCCCTCACGCCAGGACGAGAGCCGCTGCGCCGGCCAGTCCAGCAGGTCGGCGTAGTCGTCGAGGACCGCCACGTCGAACAGCCGGGCTCCGACCGTGCGGCTCGCGGTGTAGTGCTTGCTGGCGCCGGTCACCTTGCCGCCGTAGACCTCCAGGTAGCGGACCACGATCCGGTCCCCGTCCACCGGCGGCAGCCGCTCGGCGATCGGACGCAGCGCGTCGACGATGCCGAGGGCGGGATTGGCGATCAGGTCACCCCGGGCGTGCAGCAACTCCTCCCGGCTGCCGATCAGGTAGCTACCGTCCGGCAGCGAGACGATCCGACCGTTCGTGCCGTCGACTTTCTCGGTCAGGCTGACCCGCCCGGTGAACGGTACGGTTCCGTCGAGCAGACCGCCGTCGCGCGGGTCGAGTGTGTGGTAGGTCGGGATCGACGGGTACTTGGTCATCGAGTTGACAGCCCGCAGATCTGTGTCACGAACGCTGAACCTGGACACCGCGGCTCCCCGTGTTCGCCTGCCATTGATCGTCAGGACAACTCAACGGGACGCGGGACGCTGTCGGCAACACAAATACCGCCGCGATCAGCCGGACCGGGTCAGGGTGCGGCGGGCGCGGGCATACCGGCACGGGTGGAGGCCGCCTCCGAATCGCGGCGGGTGGCCCGGGCGGCGGCCCGGTCCCGCAGCCGGATCCAGGCGACGATCAGCAGAATCAGCGGAAGCAGAGGCAGGGCAACGATCAGGACGACGATCGCGGCGAGCAGTTGTCCGGCGGCGTACCGGCCGGAGACGGCGGAGCGTCGGCCGTGGAAGGCGGCGGGATCCTGGGGAAGATCGGCAGGCGGCATGGCAGACCTTAGGGGAGGGTGGGGTTACCGGCCATCCTACGGCCCTTGGGGGCTTCTGCCCGATTTTTCGGTCGTTCGGTGGAGGTACGCCCGGCCACTCGCCGTACCGATGTGCCAACTGTCCGCGACGTCGGGCCGTCCGGTCAACGGGACTCTGCTGATCGACGGCACGACCGGTGCCATCCCCCGATCCGGCGTCCCCGGATCGGCTGCCCGGCTCCGGCTCCGGCGGTCCCGATAGACTCAGCGGCTATGAGCCTGCGTAGGGAGCGACTGAGCCAGCCCACCGCCGTGCGGCCCGATACTCCTGCCGAGCGGGGCGGGGTGACGGCATGACCGTGGAGGAGGAGACCATTCCCACCGGACGGATGCTGAGCGCGGTACGCGGCCCGCAGGACGTCAAGCGGATGTCGGCCGAGGAGCTGGCACTGCTCGCCGCGGAGATCCGGGACTTCCTGGTCGCCAAGGTCTCCCGCACCGGCGGACACCTCGGCCCCAACCTGGGCGTCGTCGAGCTGACCCTCGCCCTGCACCGGGTCTTCGACTCGCCCCGGGACCGGCTGCTCTTCGACACCGGCCACCAGGCGTACGTCCACAAGATTCTCACCGGCCGGCAGGAGGGCTTCGACCAGCTGAAGCAGCGCGGTGGCCTGTCGGGCTACCCGAGCCGGGCCGAGAGCGAGCACGACCTGATCGAGAACTCGCACGCCTCGACCGCGCTCTCCTACGCCGACGGGCTCGCCAAGGCGTACGCGCTGCGCGGCGAGTCGCGCACCGTGGTCGCGGTGGTCGGCGACGGGGCGCTCACCGGCGGCATGTGCTGGGAGGCGCTGAACAACATCGCCGCCGCCCGCAATCCGCTGGTCATCGTCGTCAACGACAACGGTCGGTCGTACGCGCCGACCATCGGCGGGCTCGCCGACCACCTGTCGACGCTGCGGCTCAACCCCGGCTACGAGAAGGTCCTCGACACCGTCAAGGAGGCGCTCGGCTCGACCCCGCTGGTCGGCAAGCCGATGTACGAGGTGCTGCACGCGGTCAAGAAGGGCATCAAGGACGCGGTCGCACCGCAGGCGATGTTCGAGGACCTCGGCATCAAGTACCTCGGCCCGGTGGACGGGCACGACGTGGCCGCGGTCGAGTCGGCGCTGCGTCGGGCCAAGGGCTTCGGCGGCCCGGTGATCGTGCACGCGGTGACCCGGAAGGGTCTGGGCTACCGCCCGGCCGAGGAGGACGACGCCGACTGCCTGCACAGCCCGAGCGCGTTCGACGTGGAGACCGGCAAACTGCTGGCCGGCCCCTCGGTTAAGTGGACCCAGGTCTTCGCCGACGAGCTGGTGGCGATCGCCGACGAGCGGCCGGACATCGTCGGCATCACCGCCGCGATGGCGGAGCCGACCGGCATCTCCACGCTGGCCCGGAAATACCCGGAGCGGGTCTACGACGTGGGCATCGCCGAGCAGCACGCCGCCACCTCGGCCGCCGGCCTGGCGATGGGTGGCCTGCATCCGGTGGTCGCCGTGTACGCCACCTTCCTCAACCGGGCCTTCGACCAGGTGCTGCTCGACGTCGCGATGCACAAGCTCCCGGTGACGTTCGTGCTGGACCGGGCCGGTATCACCGGCCCGGACGGGCCGAGCCACTACGGGATCTGGGACATGTCGGTCTTCGGCGTGGTGCCCGGGCTGCGGATCGCCGCCCCCCGGGACGCCGCCACGCTCCGCGACGAGCTGCGCGAGGCGGTCGCGGTCGAGGACGGGCCGACGATCCTGCGGTTCCCCACCGGTTCGATCGCCGCCGACCTGCCGGCGATCCGCCGGGTCACCGCCACCGACTCGGTCTCCGGCGGGGTGGACGTGCTGGCCGAGTCGGCCCGGACCGACGTACTGCTGGTCGCGGTCGGCTCCTTCGGGCAGCTCGGCGTCGAGGTGGCCGCCCGGGTGGCGGAGCAGGGCTACGGGGTCACCGTGGTCGACCCGCGCTGGGTCCGGCCGGTCCCGTCCGAGCTGGTCACCCTGGCCGGCGCGCACCGGCTGGTGGTCACCGTCGAGGACGGCGTACGCGCCGGTGGTGTCGGCGACGCGCTGGCCAAGGCGATGCGGGACGCCGACGTACGGGTGCCGTTGCGGGACCTCGGCGTGCCGTCGGTCTGGCAGCCGCACGGCAGCCGGGCGCAGATCCTCGCCGACTTCGGGCTGACCGCCCAGGACGTGGCCCGTGACGTTACCGGCTGGGTGTCCCGGCTCGACGACGAGTCGATCACCCCGGTCCGGGCCGCCGCGAACGGCGACGCCAACGGTGGCCGGATGGGGGCCAACGGCGGGTCGAACGGCGAGCGGGTGACCAAGGGGCGCAACGGCCGCGGCTGACCGATCCGAACGGTCGCCTCCGGGCGGCCACCCGTACCGAACAAGTCCGAGGGGCCCGGCCGGTCAGGCCGGGCCCCTCGTCGGTCGTCACGCCGGTCCGGGCACCCCCGCGCCAGCCGGTCGACCCCGGACGGCCGACAGCGGTGGCCGACCCCGGTGGGGGACAGGCGGCGCAGGGGACGGGGACGGTCAGTTGGGGCTGACCGAGCGTTGGGTGGTCTTGTCCGGGGCGATCAGCGTGAACGTCGCCCGGGTGGCCGGCTTGTCCAGCACCGCCAGGCCGGGCCGGTCGACCCGGCGTACCGTGTCGGGTGGCGGCACGAGACTGCTGTCCGTGGTGTTCTTCCAGGTCAGCACCACGACGGGGCGGGCCAGCGGCACGACGTACAGCTGGAGTGGCTCGACCCGGTCGGCGGCCGACACCGCCGGCGGACCGCCGGCGGGGCGGATGACGGCGGCCGTCATCATCCCCTCGTCGGTGCGCCAGGTGAGTTCGTCGAGCCGGGCCGGAGTGCCGGCACCGTCCAGGTCGACCTCGCCGAGCGTCCGGGTCGCGACCCGGTCGATCGGCCAGGACGCCGGCACCGACTCCGGACTCGCCTTGTCGTGTACGCGGTGCGCGATGCTGCCGAACGGTCCGGTCCGGGCGCCGAGTCCACAGGTGTCGAGGCCGGCCAGGGCCCGGCTGCCCGACCCGGTGTCGTCGCCGATCAGTGGGTAACGCGGGCCCGGCGTGCCGGTGCCGAGGTCGAGGAGACGCTCGGCGGCCTTGCCGTTCGGCAGCGACTCGCTGGGACGCAGCCGGGCGGTGACCGTGACCGCGGCGCAGGACGGTACCGGCACCGGGCCGGTCAGTCCGTCGGTGACGGGCAGCGGGTCCCGGTTCGGCCCGAGCAGCCGGTCCACCCGTGCCGACACGAGGTAGCGCCGTCCGGAGGGCAGTTGCAGCGGCAGGACGTCGGAGTAGACCAGGTAACCCGGCTCGGTGTACTCGACCGCCCGGTCCACGGTGAAGCGGTCGCCGTCGGCGGTCAACTGCAGCAGCCACGACGCCGACTCGCCCGGTACGTCGGCGGCGACGACCGCGAGCCGGGCCCCGTCGAGCTCGCCGAGCCAGAGGATGCCCGAGGTCGGCAGATGCACCCGGTCGTTCACCGGCGAGCGCCACTCGTCGACCGCTTTCGCGACGGCGGCGGTCGCTTGTGGATCGGTGGCGAGGCCGCCCCGGGCGGGCCACACCGGCAGGGTGCCGTCCAGCGTGTCGTAGCCGACCCGCAGCGCCACCGCGGGCTCGGTCGGAATCGTGCCGCATCCGCCCGCGAGGAGAGCCGCCGCCAGCGCCACACCGGTCAGCCCGAGCCGGGCCCGACCGGGCCCGGCGGACCGGCGCCGGTTCAGCCCGGACCGCGTGGCCCCCGGCCGCGTCATCCCGAGCCGGGTGATTCCGAGCCGCGTCATCCCGAGACGAGGGACTGAGCCCACCTCTGTGCCCCCGATCCGCCTCAGCTGACTACAGATGCCACATCCTACGAGATCTCGGACGCCCGCCGGGCGTCACCCGGGAAAGGTGGACCGATCGGGTCGGCCCGCCACGCCGAGCCACCGCCACGCCCGCTCGCCCAGCGGTAACCGGCAGCCCAGGCGCCCGGGACCCCGGACATACTCCTGTAGACTCCGCCGACTGTGACGCTTGCCGCACCACGTCTCGAAACCACGCCGGATCCCGAGGCCACGGAGGCCGGGGGGCGGACGGTGACCGGAACCGGCGCGGGCGCGGCAGGTGCCGGCGCCGCCGCGTCGACCGGGTCGGGCCGCGACGCCGACGACGGTGCGACGGCCGGCTCCGGGACCGGGCCGACGGCCGACGCCCCGACCGATCCGGTGCCGGCCCGCTCCGGCGAGGAGCCGGGCACGCCGGACCGGAACACCGGCAGCGGTACGGACCGACCGCCCCGCTGGCCCACCTGGCGGCGCGACCTGGCGGTGTACGGCGCCTTCCTGGTCGCCGCGCTCTGGGTGACCAGTCAGATCTGGCTCGACCCGGCCGGCCGGGTGGCCGCGCTCTACAGCAGCGACCCGGCCCAGGTGCAGTACTTCCTCGCGCACTCGGTCCGGGTCGTGTTGCACGGCGAATACCCGTTCTTCACCGACCGGCTGAACTATCCTGACGGCGTCAACCTGATGGCCAACACGGCGATCCTGGGGCTGGGCATCCCCATGATCCCGGTGACCCTGCTGTTCGGGCCGGCCGTCTCGTTCGTGGTGCTGGTGACGCTCGGCCTCGCCGGCACCGCCTCCGCCTGGTACTACGTCATCTCCCGCCACCTGGTCCGGGCGCCGATCGCGGCGATCGTCGGCGGCTGGTTCTGCGGCTTCTCCCCGGCGATGCTCTCGCACGCCAACTGGCACCCCAACATCATCTCCCAGTTCCTGCTGCCGTTCATCGTCTGGCGGGTCATGGTGCTGACCCGCTCCACCCGCGTGGTCCGGGACGGGGTGATCCTGGCGCTGCTGGTGACGTACCAGGCGTTCATCAACGAGGAGATTCTGCTCTTCACCGCGTTGGCCTGCGGCGTCTTCCTGATCGGTGTGGTCGTGCAGCAGCCGGGCCGGTGGCGGGCGGCGTGGCGGCCGCTCCTCGGTGGACTGGCGGTCTGCGCCGTACTCGCCGGGGCGCTGCTGGCGTACCCGCTCTACGTGCAGTTCGCCGGGAAACAGGCGTACCACGGGCTCAGCGACGCGGTCCGGGACTACGGCAACGACATCGCCGCCTTCTTCGCGCCCGGTTCCACCACCCTCGGCGGCGACCAGCGGGCCAACCTGGATCTCGCCCCGAACTACTCCGAGGAGAACGCGTTCTTCGGCTGGAGCCTGGCGCTGCTGACCGTGGCGGTGGTGGTCTGGCTCCGCCGGGAGGTGCTCATCCGGGCGCTCGCCGCCACCGGTCTGATCTTCGCGATCCTCTCCCTCGGCGAGCGGATCTCCTGGTGGAACCGGGGCGCCTACTGGGGGCCGTGGGACGTGCTGGTCAAGGCACCGCTGCTCGACGCCGTCGTCCCGACCCGGTTCGGCCTGATCACCTCGGTCGTGATCGGACTGCTGCTCGCCCTGGCCACCGACCGGGCCTGGGCGATGCAGCGCGCCGACCGCCGTACCGTCCGGACCGTGGTGGTGACCGCGCTGGTCATCGCGCTGCTGCCGATCCTGCCGCTGCCGTTGCGGGAGGTCAGCCGGCCACCCGTGCCGGACTTCATCACCTCCGGGCAGTGGCGGCCGTACGTCGGCACCGACCAGACGCTGGTGCCGGTGCCGATCCCGGCGATGGGACACACCAACGGCATGCGCTGGGCGGCCTACACCAACCTGGACTTCAAGATTCCGGGCGGGTACTTCCTGGCGCCGCGCAACGGCAACACCGGTGACGCGGGCCGGTTCGGTGGCCGGCCCAGCGGACTGAGCGCCATGCTCGACCGGGTGTCGACCACCGGCCGGCCGGCGACCCTGACCGACCGGCAGCGCCGCCGGAGCCTGGACGAACTGCGCCAGTGGCGGGCCGCGATCCTGGTGCTGCCGGCCCGGCAGACCAACGTCGAGGCGCTGCGCCGTACGGTCGACCAGCTCGCCGGTCCGGCGCAGCGGGTCGACGACGTGTGGGTGTGGGACGTACGGCCCCTGACCAGCCGTACCGTCGGGTGAGCGGGCCGCGCCGACCCGACGGGACCGCGTCGGGGACCGTGGTCCCGACCGACGTCCCGGAGACCGGCGGGACGTCCGGGCCGCCCGACGGCATCCGTGACCGCGCCGACCGGCCCCGCGCGGACCGGCTCCAGGCTCCGGGTGACCGGTTGCGCCGCCTCCGGCTGGTCGACCGGACCCGGTGGCGGCGTGCGCCGCTGCTGGACGCGGCGGTCGCCCTGCTCTACCTCGCCGTCGCGGGCTACGTCACCGCCGAGCTGTGGCTGCACCGGGACCGGATGACGTACGCCGACAACGACATGATGCTCTTCGAGTGGATGCTCGCCCGGGCCGCACACGCGGTCACCGAGCTGGAAAATCCGCTCTACAGCACCGCCCTGAACGCGCCGGACGGGGTCAACCTGATGGCGAACACCTCGGTGCTGGGGATCGGGGTGCCGCTGACCCCGGTGACGGTGCTGTTCGGCTCGCAGACGACGTACCTGCTCGCCGTCGTGCTCTCGCTGGCCGGCACCGCCACCGCCTGGTACCTGTTCCTCTCCCGACGGCTGCGCACCGGCCGGGTCGGCGCCCTCGTCGGCGGCCTCTTCTGCGGATTCGCCCCCGGGATGATCTCGCAGGCCACCGGGCACCTGCACATGATCGCCCAGTTCCTGGTGCCGGCGATCCTCGCGGTGGTCTTCACCCCCCGCACCGACCGGGTGGTCCGGCACGGCGTCCTGCTCGGCCTGCTGGTGACGTACCAGGTCTTCCTCGGGGAGGAGGTGCTGGTCTTCCTCGTCCTCGCCTGTGGACTGTTCACCCTCGGCCACCTGGTGGCGGCCCCCCGGGACGTACGCCGGGTGGCGCCGGCCTTCCTCGGACGGCTCGGTGTGGGCGCGCTGACCGGGACGGTCCTGCTGGCGTACCCGCTCTGGTTCCAGTTCTTCGGACCCGGGCACTACCGGGGGCTGCCCTTCGACCCCGCCGGGTACGCCCTGGACCTGGAATCGTTCACCGCCTCCGCCCGACAGTCGATCACCGGCTTCGACTCGGTCCCCGGTCTGCTCTCGCCGAACCCGACCGAGGAGAACTCCTTCTTCGGGCTTCCCCTGATCGTGCTCTGCGTGGTGATCGTGATCTGGCAGTGGCGTCGACCCCTGGTCAGGGCGCTGGCGCTCTGCGCGGTGGTCTTCGCCACCCTGGCACTGGGCCGGGACGTCCGGCTCGGCGGGCAGCTGATCGACGTACCGGGACCGTACCGGCTGGTCGCCGAACTGCCCCTGATCGACCTGGCGGTGCCGGCCCGGTTCCCGCTGATCTGTGTACCGGTCATCGGCATCCTGCTGGCGATCTCCCTCGGCGAGGTCCACCTGCGGCCGGCCCGATCGGGCACTG
Organism: Plantactinospora sonchi; assembly: GCF_036422035.1. Classification (NCBI taxonomy): domain Bacteria; kingdom Bacillati; phylum Actinomycetota; class Actinomycetes; order Micromonosporales; family Micromonosporaceae; genus Plantactinospora; species Plantactinospora sonchi. The sequence goes on along the minus strand of NZ_JAZGQK010000033.1, from coordinate 63,254 downwards.
CGGCCCGACCGGATTCGGTGGCCGGTGCCGAGGCGCCGGTCGGTTCGGGTTCCGCGGCCGGTTCGGAGGCTTCGGTCGGGTCGGATCCGGTGGCCGGTGCCGAGGCGCCGGTCGGGTCGGGTCCTGCGGCCGGCGGGGTGCCGCCCGCGCGGGAGCGGACACCGGTCCGGTTGCTCTGGACCGGTGCGGTGGTCGCCGCCCTGCTGCCGCTGGTGCCGGCGCCGCTGCGGACCAAGCCGGTCTGGCCGGTGCCGGAGTTCGTCGCGAGCGGCCAGTGGCGGGCGTACGTCCCGCCGGGGCGCACCCTGGTGCCGGTGCCGCCGACCACCGGCGGTGAGGCGACGGCCGGGATGTACTGGTCGGCCCGGACCGGGCTGGCGTTCACCGCCCCCGGCGGATACTTCATCGGCCCCACCGGCCCGGACGATCCGCAGGGCCGCTGGGGTTCGCCGGACCGGCCCACCGCCGTACTGCTGGACCGGGTGGCTTTCACCGGCGAGGTGCCGGTGATCGGCGACCCGGAACGACGTCAGGCGGTCGAGGACCTGCGGCACTGGCGGGCGGCGATCGTGGTGCAGGGTGGCCTGCACCGGGGCGCGCCGGTGAAGGAGACCCTGGACAAGCTCCTCGGTCCGGGCCGGGAGATCTCCGGGGCCTGGGTCTGGGACGTCCGGCCGCTGGTCGACGGCTGACACCGCTCCGGGTGTTAGGAAGGGCCCCTTCCTATACAGAAAACGTTAGGAAGGGGCCCTTCCTAACACCTCAGCCGACCAGGGGGCGGACGTCCCAGAGCCAGACGTCGTCGACCCGCTGCCCGGGGCCGAGCAGCCCGGCGAGCAGGACGTGCAGCGCGGGGGCGGACGGGTGGTCGCCGAGCACCACCACCGAGGCCCGCCAGAACTTCAGGTCCTCGACCGCCTGACGCCGGTTCTCCTCGGTGATCGCCGGTGCCGCGCCCCGGTCCATGGTGCCGTAGATCAGCATGCTGGTCGGTCGGGTCGGGGCGCCGAAGACCCCGAAGCCCTCCGCGTCCGGGCCGATGAAGTAGCCGGCCGGGATCGGGAACTCCTGCTCGGTCAGCGCGCTCCAGCGCAGCGTGGAGAGCCCGTGCACGTTGCTCGGCACCGGCACCGGCACGAGGGTGCGCCCCGCCGGGACGTACGGCCGCCAGGCGCCGGAGGTGATGAAGTGCGGTGGCGGGTCGACGTGCTGGGCCGGCAGCGGGCGGGGGAAGATCGGCAGCAGGGCGAGCGCCACCGCCGCGTACGCCAGGACCTTCACCCGGGCCGGGCGTATCTCGACCTTGGCGATCTCGTCCCAGGCGAGCGCGACGAGGACGCCGATCGCGCCGACGGTGACCAGACTCAGCCGGGTCGGCATCATCATCTCGACCAGCGGCAGGTTCTCCGGCAGCAGCTTCCAGGGACCCTCGAACTCGGTCAGCTCCCCGTTGTACCGGACCTGCCGGCCGACCGAGGCGACGGCGAAGCCGGCGGCGACCAGGCTGGCGATCCGGGCCGTCACCGAGGTCCGCCAGAGCAGGACGGCGACCAGCACGGCCAGCCCGACCAGCGGCCAGCCGAGCCAGGTGTTCTGCTCGGTCAACCCGATGGTCTTCTCCACCTCGGGGATGCCGCCGAGGCTGTCCCGGGGGAAGGTGACGAACGCCTTCAGGTCCTCGCCCCAGTTGTGGAAGACGCCGCCCTGCAGCCCCCGGTAGGACTGCGGCCCGTTGAACTGGTACCAGATCGGGTAGCCGGCGAGCAGCAGGGCCAGGCCGCCGCCGACGCCGAGCGCGCGCAGGAAGGTCCAGAGCCGGGCCCGGGTCTCCGACCAGCGGAAGACCGCGAGCAACACCATGATCACCGCACAGGCCAGCGCGGTGAGCAGCAGCATCTCCTCGTTGATGAAGATCTGGTACGCCACCAGCAGGCCGAGCACGATCCCGTTGCGCAGCCAGCGGCCCGGCTCGCCGAGGCGCAGCACCCGGACCACGATCAGCGGGAGCAGGAAGTTGGAGACGAAGTTCGGCTGCCCGTTGGCGTGGTGGATGATGCCGGGCGCGAAACCGAGGAAGGCACCGCCGGCGAACGCCGCCGCCCGGGAGGTGACCAGGTGGCGGGAGAGCATCCAGTACGAGGTCGCGGCGGTGGCGGCCAGCGCCCCGCCGAGGTAGATCGCGTACGTCACCTGCGGGCCGAGCAGCAGGGTGAGCGGTGCCAGCGGGATGCTGATGCCGAGCACCGACGTGTTGGCCATCATGTTGACCCCGTCCGGCGCGTTCTGCCGGGCGGAGAAGAGCGGGTTCTCCAGGTGCCGTACCGAGTAGGCGCCGTGCGAGAGCAGCCACTCGAACCAGCTGTGGTCGGTGGGCAGGTGCGACGAGACCCGGTGGTTGATGTCGGCCCAGTAGTTGGCGCAGACGAAGACACCGAGGAGGACGTACGCTCCGATGACCAGTACGTCGGCCCGCGCGGGAAACCGGAACCTGCGCCAGAGGCGGGATCGACCGGCATCGGTCGAGCCGGCCTCGGCATCCGTTGAGTTCTTCACCACCGGAGCTGCCACGAGGCGCCATCGTACAGGTGGCGGGGTGCCCGATTTGCCGCCACCCGCCGTGGTTGTGTCCGTGCGGGGCGAGCCCCGGGAGGGAGACGGAGTGCCCACGATCGAGCTGGGTGAACTCGGTCCCGGGTCGACGGGCGGGCCGGTCCGGGCGGTCGGGGGCGGGTCGGGCCGCGACATCGGTCGATCCGCCCAGGGACGGCGGGACAGCCTCCGGTACGGGCTCGTCGCGGTGCTGGCCGGTGCGCTCACCCTGGTCACCGCCGGGAATCCGCTGCCCCGACCACTGCCGGAGCTGAGTGTGCCGGCCCGGCTGGGCGCCGCCGTGTACGCGGTCGGCGAGTGGCTCTTCGTCTCCGACCCGCTCGGGCCCGGCGCCGCCGGGCAGGACCTCGTCGCGTACCGGATCCCGACCGACGCCCGGGACGCCCCGGCCGAGCTGGTGCCCCGCTGGCGGACCGTGCTGCCACCGGGCGAGCTCCACACGCCGACGGTGCTGGGCGCCACACTCGTGCTCTCGACGCGGTCGTACCGGGTGGCCGACGATCCGGGCCGGGTGCTGGCGCTGGACCTCGACACCGGGGTCGTCCGGTGGACGCGGGAGGCGTACCTGGAGGTGGTCAACCCGGCCGGCCAACTGCTGTTCGCCGGCCCACCGGAATCGTCGGTCGACCCGCCGGGCGCCACCCTGCACGCGGTGGACCCGCACTCCGGAGCGGTCCGCTGGTCGCTGCCGGGCCCGGCCGGCGTCCGCCGCCACTACCCCTGGCTCGGTGGTGCGGCGCCGCCGAGCGTGGTGGTGGTCGAACCGTCCGGCCGGGTGGAGACCCGCGACACCGGCACCGCCGCCCTGATCCGGACGATCGAGCTGCCGCCGCCCGGCGACGGCCGCGATCCCCGCTGGCACGGCGGGATCGTCGGCGAGCTGTTCCTGGTCCGCGCCGCGGAGACGATCACCGCGTACGGGGTGCCGGCGCTGGACCGCCGCTGGTCGGCGACCGTCGACGACAGCCGCGAGTTCGGCCCGATCCCCTGCGGGGAGGACCTGTGCAGTTACGGACGCCACGGCGGGGTACGGGTCTGGGACACCGCCACCGGTCGGACCCGGTGGACGTCCGACCGGTGGGACGGCCTGCACCGGGCCGGGGAGGAACTGCTCGGCGTCTCCCGGTCGGAACCCGACCGGGCCGGGACGTTGAGTGTGCTCGACGCCGCCACCGGCCGCCCGGTCGCCGACCTGGGCGCCTGGCAGATCCTCGACGAGGCGCGGGCGGCGCCCCGGTTCATCGGGGTACGGATCGACGCCGACCGGCGTACCTGGGTGGCGGAGATCGACGCGAGGTCCCGGCAGGTACGGCTGCTCACCGTACTGCACGGGATCTCCGACGACTGCGGGTTGGCCGAGGGGTGGCTGTACTGCCGGCGGGTCGACGCCTCCGTCGGACTGTGGCCACTGCCGACTCGGCCGTGAGGCTGCCCGGCGGGCTTGTCCACCGCCGATAGGTTGTCGGTGAACAGGCGGTCCGGGGAGGTCGTGGTGCGGGTACTGGTGGTGGAGGACGAGCGCAACCTGGCGGATGCGATCGTCCGTGGACTGCGCCGCAAGGGGATGGCGGTGGACGTCGCCTACGACGGGTCGGCGGGGCACGAGATGGCGTTCGTCACCCGGTACGACGTGGTGGTGCTGGACCGGGACCTGCCGGGGATCCACGGCGACCAGATCTGCGCCGACCTGGTCACCTCGGGGGCGCTGACCCGGGTGCTGATGCTGACCGCGAGCGGCACGGTGGCGGACCGGGTGGAGGGCTTGCAGCTCGGCGCCGACGACTACCTGCCGAAACCCTTCGCCTTCGACGAACTGGTCGCCCGGGTGCAGGCGCTCGGCCGCCGGGCCACCCCGGCGGCTCCGCCGGTGCTCAGCGTCGCCGACCTGGTGGTCGACCCGGCCCGGCGGGTCGCCACCCGCCGGGGCGCGGTGGTGGACCTGACCCGTAAGGAGTTCGGGGTGTTGGAGGAGCTGCTCAAGGCCCGGGGCGCGGTGGTCTCCAGCGAGGAGCTCCTGGAGCGGGTCTGGGACGCGAACACCGACCCGTTCACCACGACGGTCCGGGTCACCGTGATGACGTTGCGGAAGAAACTCGGCGATCCGCCGCTGATCGAGACGGTGGTCGGCGCCGGCTACCGGGTGCCCGACCCGTATCTACCCGGCCAGGTGAACTCGTGACCGTCTATCTGACCCGTCGCCGCCCCCGGGTCCGCCCGACGTTGCGGCTGCGGCTGACCCTGCTCAACGGCGTACTGCTGATCGGCGCCGGGGCGATCCTGCTGGTGCTCGCCTGGCTGCTGGTCGGCGACGCGCTGCGCCCGACCGACCAGCTAAAACCGGGCACCACCGTGGAGTTGACCGACGGGCGGCTGCTGGACGCCCGCCTGTGGCAGGAGCAACTGCTCCAGGCGCAGTCGCAGGAGCTGCTGGCCAAGGGGCTGGTGGCGTTGCTGGCGATCAGCATCGTCGGCGTCGCCGGGGCGTACGCGGTGGCGGGTCGGGCGCTGCGTCCGCTGCACCAGGTCACCTCGACCGCGCGTCGACTCGGCGAAGCCACCCTTGACCAGCGGATCCGTTATTCCGGCGCCGACGACGAGGTGGCCGAGCTGGCGGCCACCTTCGACGCGATGCTGGACCGGATCGGTGACGCCTTCGAGGCGCAGAAACGGTTCGTCGCGAACGCCTCGCACGAGTTGCGTACCCCGCTGGCGGTGATGCGGACCGAGATCGACGTGACGATGGCCGACGACGAGGCGGACGTGGCGGAGTACCGCCGGATGGCGACCGTGGTCCGGGACGCCTCCGAACGGGCCAACAACCTGGTCGACGCGCTGCTCGTACTGGCCCGCAGCGAGGCCCAGTCCGGCCGCCGGCTGGCCCGCAAGGCGCCGACCGATCTCGCGGCCGGAGCCAGTGCGGCCCTGTCGGCGGTACGGGCCGAGACGACCCGCCTGCGACTCGCGATCGACACGGCGTTGGCGCCGGCCCCGGTCGTCGGCGATCCGGGGCTGCTGGAACGGCTGGCCGGCAACCTCGTCGAGAACGCGGTCCGCTACAACCATCTCAACGGCCGGATCTGGGTGCGGACCGGTTCGAACGCCGAGCAGGCGTGGCTGGTGGTCGGGAACACCGGTTTCGAGGTGGAGCAGGCGGACGTGCCGGGGCTCTTCGAGGCGTTCCGGCGCGGCGGCCGGGAGCGGACCGGCGCCCGGGGATCCGGTCTGGGACTGTCGATCGTCCGGGCCGTCTGCGACGCGCACGGCGGCACGGTCAGCGCCATCGCCCAGGACGGGGGCGGACTGGAGGTGACGGTGACGTTGCCGGCGGCCGAGGCCACCCCGGTGGTCGCCGCCTCGGCGGCGGTCACCGCCGTGCCGGCGGCGACGACCGTACCGGTGACCCCGACCGTACCGGCGGCCCCGGCCGCAGGTGCGCCCACCGCGACGCCCCAGGCATAGACGCCCGGCCTGCGGAAAGGTCTCGGTTCGCTCGCCCGGGTAGCCCCGGACCTGGCCTCCGGTGCGTCCGGTGCCTGTGGCACAGTCCTGAGCGTGCCGTTGGACGAGCTGCCGAACTGGTTACCGGCCTGGTGTCTTGACCATCTGGGTGGCGAACCCGTCGGCGTGCTGTTCCAGTCGCAACAGGTCTCGCTGGTGTTCGGTCTGCGGCTGGCCGACGGCAGGGACGTCGTGGTCAAGGCCCGCGCCGACGACGGCCGGGCCTCGTCGTGTGTCGCGGCGCAGGCCCGGCTGGCCGAGCGCGGTTTTTCGTGTGCCCGGCCGCTCACGCCGGTGGTCGGCGTCGGTGCACTGGCCGTGCACGCCGAGGAATTCCGGCCCGGAGGCGAGGTGTTGCACGGGAATTCGCCGGACATAGCCGTGCGCTGCGCGGAGGTGTTCGCCGGGCTGATGGGCGAACTTGCCGGCGTGAGCGTCGCCCCGCCGCTGCCGAATCCGCCTTGGGTGCGCTGGGACCACCTCGATTCCAGGGTGTGGCCGGCGATCGACTTTCTCGACAGCCGGGACCCGTCTGTCGTGCCCGAGCACCTTGTTGAGACAGCTGAGCGGGCCCGGGGGCGGCTGCTGGCGGCCGGCTTGCCGTGCGTGCTCGGCCACGCCGACTTCGAGGCGCAGAACCTGCGGTGGCAGGGCGGGCAGGTGTGGGCGGTGCACGACTGGGACAGCCTGGCGTGGCAACCGGAGGCGGCGCTGGTGGGAGCGGCGAGCGGGGCGTTCGCCAGTGCCGGGCCGCCGACACTGGCGCCGATCGAAAGCTCCGAGGCGTTCCTGGTGGCTTATCAAGACATTCGAGGGCGCTTGTTCACGGCCGTCGAGCTGGAGGTCGCGTGGGCGGCCAGCTTGTGGATGGCGGCGTACAACGCCCGGGAGATGGCACTGTGCGGCGGCGCCCCGGCGGGCGGCGATGCGCTGCGGGCGCAGGCAGCCGAACGCCTCCGCCGGGCCAATGCGTGACCGTTTGAAGTGGGCCGGCAGATCTCGGTCGCGGTGCTGCTCGCGCAGCCGGGGCGGCCCCGTCCTGCGTATCCCCTCAGGCGACCGGCTCCAGTTCGCGGACCTCACGACGGATCGCCCGGAGCCGGGCGGTGGTGATGCCCAACTCCTGGGCCACGTCGGCGTCGCTCGCCTCGGGCCGGTTCGCCTGGATCTCGGCGGCCAGGGCCGCCGTCTCGGTGATCGGCCGACGGGGTCGGGCAGCCGGTTTCGCCGACCGGCCGCTGGCCGAGGGCCGCTTCTGGGTCGCCCCGGTCGCGGCCCTCGGCGGCGCGGCGACCGGTCGTGCGGACCTCTCGGAGCTGACCACGACGGTCGTGTCCCCGGTGCCGGCGCCGATGGCCACGGCGGGTGGTGCCGGCGTGCCGGTCGCGGTTGACGCCGCGACGGGCGTCGCCCGGGTGGTCCTCCGGGCCACCTCCGACCCGGTCACCTCGGGCGCCCGTGCGGCCTGGCTGACCAGGTCGGCCTGCTCGGGCGACTGGGCCTGCTCGGCTTGGGCGGCCTGCTCGGTCGACTGGGCCTGCTCGGCCTGCGCGGCGGAGATCCGGCCACCCAACTCGACCAGGCAGATGCTGGCCACCACGATCAGGCCGTCGACGGAGAGCGGCAGGAGGTACGGCGAGGCGCCGGTCTCGCCGTACCGGGCGGCCACGCCGACCATGTGCCAGTACGACACCCAGGCGGCGATCCCGGCGATGGTGGCGGTGGCCACCCAACGGGCGACCGCCAGCGCTCGGCGGTGCACCGGCACCCGGGAGATCAGTTCCACGGTGAGCAGCAGGGCCAGCGGCGGCCACGCGGCGATCGGCTGGCTGATCGGGTTGTCCCGGGCGTGCAGGACGTTGGCGACCACCGAGGCGGCCACCCCGAGGGTCAGGGTGGCGCGGACGGCCCAGCGGACCCGGCGAAGCTGTGGGAGGGGCACTCGTCGCTCCTTGCCTGTCGTACGTCCTCTCGATCCCGGCCCACCGCCGGTCATCCCCACGGCCGGCTCTGGGGGAGCTTACGGCCCCGGCTGATCGGCCGGTAGGACGATGTTCACCGGCGGAGCGTCCGGTTCCACCGCCATCCACGGTGCGTCCCGGCGCCGATCACGGACAGCGTCGAAGCGACCGGAGACGCGGAGGGCGACGGCGGGTGAGCCGGTCCGGATGTGGGCTCGATCGATGTGCAAGGTTGGGCCCATGGTTTCGAGAGTGCGATGGATCGATGTCGACTGTGCCGACCCGTTCACGGTGGCGAGCTTCTGGGCCGAGGCCACCGGACTGCGTCACCATCCGGACAACCGGCCGGGGGAGGCGGAGTGCGTCTTGCTCTCGGGTGCGGACATCATCGAGGGCGGCATGCTCTTCCAGCGCGTCCCCGAGCCCAAGGTGACGAAGAACAGGGTGCACCTGGATCTGCAGCCGACCGACCGTACCCGTGACGAGGAGATCGAGCGGTTGCTGGGTCTGGGCGCGTCGCTGGTCGCCGATGAGCGGAACCCGGACGGCACGGGTTGGGCGGTGCTCGCCGACCCGGAGGGCAACGAATTCTGCGTGGAACGCAGTGCGGAGGAACGTGCCGCCACCGGCGGCTGACCGTAGGTGCGTACGCGGCATCGCCGACATCCTGGGTACGGCCCGTGCGACCGGCTCGACCCCGGCCGCCGCCCGCCACCTCGCCGAGCGGCGCATCCGGGACGGTCGACGCCCGGCCGCCGAGGGCCGGTGACCCCCGTGGACCGTGGCGCGGCGTCCGCGGAGGGCGGCCGTACCGCCATGAAAGGATCAAGACCATGGCGGGTCATCGGTTTGACAACGAAGAACTGCTGACCGCTCGGTTGTCCCTGCGACGTCCCACCCCGGCCGACATCGACGCGATCTACCGCATCCACCACGACCCGAAGGCGTGCGCGCACAACCCCGGTGACATGCTCGTCAGCCGTGGGGACGCCGCGGAGCGCTTCCACCGATGGCATCAGCACTGGCAGGACCACGGCTTCGGCTACTGGGTGGTCCACCCGCGCGCGGCCGGCGACGAGGAGTCGGTGCTCGGCTTCTGCGGGCTCAAGCTGATGCGTCTGGCCGGTCGGGACGTACTCAACCTCTTCTACCGCCTGGACCCGGCCGCCTGGGGCGACGGGGTGGCGACCGAGGCGGCGACCGCCGTCGTCGATTGGGCCACCGCAGAGATGGGTGGCCGGCCGATCATCGCCCGGGTCCGGCCGGCCAATGTCGCCTCCGCGACGGTCGCCGTCCGTTGCGGACTGCGACGCGCCCCGTACCTCGACGCCCAGGGGGAGGACGGCCTCGACTGGATTTTCACCAGGAACTGGTCGGTGGCCCCGGGGCCGTCGCCCGGCTCGCCCGGCAGCGCGGACTGACCGCAGCAACCCACGTCATCGCGCGTTGCGTAGGGTGCGGTGGATCGGACAGGTGTCGTCGGCCGTACTGCCGTGGCGATGGTGTTGGGGCTGGCAGGAATCGGGCTCGGCGGCTGTGGCAGGTTGGGCGACGTCGTCTCGGACATCGGTTCCGCCCGCGACTGCCACCCGGATTCGGAGACGGTCGCCGCGCTGCGTCAGGAGCCGGTGTTCACCCAGGCGCCGCCCGGCGCCGACCTGGCGGCTGCCGCCGAGACCGTCAGCTGTGGTTGGGAGGGTCCGGAGACCCCGAGTCTCGGGATGATCGACCGTGCGGTCACCGGTGCCGGTGCCGCCGACGAGGTGTCACGCTTCTACGCCGACCTCGCCCGCTCCAGCGGCTGGCGGGCGTACGACCCGGGCAGTCACGTCTTCGACGCCTCGAAATCGGACGGGACCGGCTGTACGTGGCGACTCCAGGTACTCGGCACCGCCGAGGAGACCTACCAGGTGCAGATCACCTACACGCCTCGGGATCTCCGGCCCACCTGTCTCCGAGGCGCCGTGAACCTCCCGGCGCACCGCGATCCCGGCCCGGGAAACCGGTCGCCGGGCCCTACCCGATCGTCGCGGTCAGTCCCTCGGCGCCGCGGCCGTCCGTGACGAGCGCTTCGATGCGCGCCGCCACGGCTGACAGCCCTCCGTCGCCGAGACGTCCGCCGGCCCGCAGCTCGATGAGGTGGCGGACCACCGTGAGGTGTTCGGTGAGATCGGCGGGGCCGGGAGGGTAGCTGGCGTCGTGCATCTCGGCGGCGGTGCGGGAAACCGCCGCGACCACGTGACCGAGCTGGGCGCCCGCCGGGTGGGCGAAGTCGGCGACGTCGATGCCGGCTCCCCGTACGGTGTCGAGGGCTCGCAGCAGGCCGAGTTGGGCGTCGTACCAGAGTCCGAAGAGGGCGAGATCCCAGATGGCGGCCGCCTCCGGCGCCTCCCCGACAAATCGTGGCGTGCTCAACAGCCGGAGGGTCGCCCGGTGCCGTTCGTAGGCGGGCCGGGAGCCGCTGTAGACGATCGTCGCGGCGTCGGTGCCGATCATCTCGGGGGAGGCCTGAATCCCCGCGTCGAGATATTCCGCGCCCAGGCTCGTGACACGTCGGGCCGTCAGTCGCGCGTCGTCGGCGGTGCCCGTGCACAGCACGATGATCGTCCGCCCGGCCAGGTCGATGTCGAGGTGGGCCAGGCACTGCCCGACCGCCGCGTAGTCCTTGAGGGTGAGCAGCACGAGCGGGCTGGACAGGGCCGCGTCGCGGACGGACCCCGCCTGCCGGGCCCCCGCGGCGACCAGTGCGGCGGAACGACCGGCGGTGCGGTTCCACACCACGACCTCGTGCCCGTCGGCGAGTAGCCGACGGGCCACCGCGCCGCCGATGGCTCCCGTGCCGATGACCGTGACCCGCGCTGCCGATCTCGTGACCTCCACCATGCCTGCATGATGAAACATCAACCATGCTTGAGGTCAACCGGGCGCCCGCACCGGCACTGCCGTTCCGCCGGCCGAGGGCGTCGCGGCTTACCGGGTACCAGCGCCGACCCGCCGGCGGTGCCCGCCCCGGCGCCCGGACGTGGGCCGCGAACTACGCTGGCCGCCGACAGTTGTCGTCCACAGGGGAGAGAACGGCGTGAGGGAGCTTCCGGCTGCCGTCGGGACACGGGTGGCGGGCTGGTGTACGCGGGTCGTCGAGGCGGACTGGTTCAACACCGCCTCCTTCGGCCTGATCATCGTCAACGCGGTGGTACTCGGGTTGGAGACGTACGACCGGGTGGTCGACCGGGCCGGCGGCGCGCTGTCGGCCGTCGAGTACGTCTGCTTCGCCGCGTTCGCGGTCGAGCTGGTGCTGCGGTTCGGCGCCCAGCTCACGACTCCCGGCCGGTTCTTCCGTGATGGTTGGAACGTCTTCGATCTGGTGATCGTCGCCGCCTCGCTGGTGCCCGGCGCCCGGGAGAACGTCACCCTGCTGCGGCTGCTCCGGCTGGCCCGTGTCGTCCGGGCGGTCCGGCTCTTTCCCGGCCTGCGGGTCATCATCGGCGGTGTGCTGCGCAGCCTGCCGGGGCTGGGCGGTTTCCTGATGGTCGCGACGCTGACCATCTACCTCTACGCGATGGTGGGCTGGATGACCTTCGGCGCCGCCTACCCGGAGCGGTACGGCACCGTCGGCCAGGCGATGCTCACCCTGTTCCTGCTGCTCTCGCTGGACGGCATCACCGACACCCTGGAGGCCGGCCGGCTGGTCTCGGAGTGGAGCATCCTCTACTACGCCTCGTACATCGTGGTGGCGTCGTACCTGTTGACGAACCTGCTGGTCGGCATCGTGCTGAAGGCGCTGGACGAGGCCCACCAGGCGGAACGCCCGACGCCGGGTGCGCCCGCCGTGCCGGCCCTCCCGCCGCCGCCGGACCCGGTGGTGCCGACGCGTGCGACGCCGCCCCCGCCTCCGCCGGCCGATCTCGCGGTCCGGCTGCGCGAGCTGCGCGCCGCGATGGACGCGTTGGAGGCCGAACTGGCCCGGCAGCACCAGGTGGGCGGTGCTGGTGCCCCCGGTCGGCCGGCCACCGGGCGGCGGTCGAAGGCCCAGCGCCGGGCGGCCAGGCTGCGCGCCTGAGCCCGGATGTCCCTTCCGGTCCTCAGCTCGGCCCACCGCTCTGACCTGGCGGCTGCGGCGTCCTGGCGCGGTGCGGCGAGCCTGGCTGTGTGCTGAGGCGGGTGACCGGCCGCGTCCGTCCGGGTGGGCCGGTCAGGCCGGCTCACCCGGGCGGACGGTAGGACCGCGACGTCACTACCCGGCGTACGTCTCGAACTCGGCGAGTCGGGGGGCGCCGTTGGAGCTGGTGATGTCAAACGTGATCTTGCGTAGTGTGGTCGACGGGAAGGTGATGACACCCGCCCCGCTGCCGGAGGTCAGCACGGCGCCGGTGTCGGCGTTGACGACCCGCCAGGACCCGATGCCGCCGGTGGAGCCGGACGCCTCCCTGATGTTGATCCTGGACACCGTGGTGGCGGAGTTCCACTTGATCGAGACGTAACCGGTCGAACCGGCCGGTGACCAGTAGGTGCCCATGTCGTCGTCCCGCACGTTGCCGTAACTCGTCCCGCTGGCCTTGCTGGAGCCGTCGGCGCCGGCCCCGAGGCTGAGGTTCGTCCCGCTGGGCGTGGTCGGGCTCGGCGTGGGGCTGGTCGGGCTCGGCGTGGTCGGCCGGGGTGTCGGGCTGGTCGGCCCGGTCGTCGGATTCTGCGGCACGCAGTTGCCGTTCGACACCTGCAGTCCCTTGTTGGCGCCGGCCGTCTGGCTGACGATGCTCGGCACGCAACTCGCCCCGTCGAGGCTGTACGAGTACGGGATGCTGACCGTGGTGTTGGACTGCGGGTTCGGGCCGGCGGGGTTGGTGTCGTCGCCGGGGGCGGACCAGGTCACGTTGTCGAAGATGTTGCCGCTGACCTGCCAGTAGCCGGCCTCGGAGGTGTAGAAGGTGCCCAGCACGTCCTTCGAGTTCCGGAAGTAGTTGTTGTCCACTCTCGCCCGGGCGCCGGCCCGGGAGTTGATGCCGGACTCGTGCAGGCTCACGTAGTGGTTGTTGTAGATGTGCGCGATGCCGCCACGCAGCAGCGGCGTACGGGAGTCGATGTTCTCGTACAGGTTGTGGTGGTAGGTGATGAAGCCGTTCGAGCGGTCGCTCTCACTCGACCCGACGAGGCCACCCCGGCCGGAGTTGCGCAGCGTGCTGTACGAGAGGGTGACGTACTGGACGTTGTCCTTCAGGTCGAAGAGGCCGTCGAAGCCCTCCGACTCCCCGCCCGACGCCTCCAGGGTGACGTGGTCGACCCAGACGTTGCGGACGGTGCTCTCCATACCGATGGCGTCACCGCCGTTGGACGTGGGTGAGCCCGACTTCTTGACGTTCCGGACGGTCACGTTCTGGATGATGATGTTGCTGGAATCGCGGATGTGGATGCCCAGTTGGTCGAAGACCGCCCCGCCGCCGACCCCGATGATCGTGACGTTGCTGATCTCCTTGAGCTCGATCCTGTCGGCGGCGGTGTTGCAACTGTCGCCCGACACCTTCGTGGTGTTGCCGTGGTTGATGGTCCCCGAGACCTCGATGATGATCGGGGTGCTGCTGCTGGCCCGGCCGCACAGCGCCGTGTGGATCGCGGTTCCGGTGGTGGCCCGCACGGTTTGCCCGCCCGCGCCGCCGGTGGTCCCACCGTTCTGGGTCGCGTACCCGGTGACGCCGCCGACCGCCGCGGATGCCGGTGACGTCGGCACCGCGACCACTAACGGCAGCGCCACCGCGATCGCGGCTCCGGTGGCCGCCGTGGCCAGTGCCGCCTGGACCCGCAGCGCGACTGGTCGTCTCATCTCGCCCCACCTTCGTTGTCGAATGGTGTGGCCGTACCGCCGGCATGCCGGTAGTGGCGTCGCTCGATATGAGCCCGCCTGACCACAGAACGAAACATTGATGAGACGCAATCGTAGGAAAGCGGTTTCCCAAAAAGCAACAGTTGATGTGTGCAGAATGTTTGCAGTGTGTGCGGCTCAGCCAGCCACCGCCGCGCCAGCGTTCTCGGCGGCGTCGCGTGACCTCTCCGGTCCACCAGCGAGCAGCGTGAACGTGTTCGGCAACTGTCCGCGCCAGGCCGCCGCCGAGACGTCGTCCGGTCGCCAGTAGGGCTCGGCGTACTCGGCCAGGTGCAGGACCGTCAGCCCGGCCGAGACCACCGCGTTGACCACGTCGCCGAGGGTCCACTGCCACTCGGTCGCGCCGCCGCCGGGAAAGGTGTCGTTGACGTGCGAGCGGGCGAAGTAGCCCCGGTCCGGGCGGATCCTTGGCCGGTCCTCGTCCCAGCTCCAGAGCGGCACCGCCGGATGCGACTCGTAGACGAAGAGGTGCCCTCCGGGACGGAGCAGCCGGGCGAGGTCCCGTGCCCAGGCGGCCAGGTCCGGCATCCAGATCAGCGCACCCTTGCCGGTGTAGACCAGGTCGGCGCAGCCGTCGCGCAGCGGCACACCGGGCAGCTCGGCGAGGACGTACCGGCAGGCGGCACCCAGCTCGTCCGCGCGGCGCCGGGCCGCGTCGACCGCGACCTCGCTGAAGTCGATGCCGGTGACGGACCGGGCCCCCGCCCGGACCAGGGCGATGTCGTCGAGACCGTGCCCGCTCTGCGGATGTACGACGACCGGTGCCGACCGCAGCAGCGGGCCGAGCAGCTCGCGTTCCCGGGGAAAGAGCGAGGTGCCGGCCCGGGCCTGCGCCAGAAGCTCCGGGTACTCGCGGTGGTGCTTCTCCGAGGCCTGCTCCCAGGCGGCCCGGTTACGCCTCGTCACGATGTCCATACGGTCCACCGTGGAGGGTCGGCCCCGGCCCCGTCCAGCGGGTTCCCGCGATCGCGGTGGTCAGACACCCCGTCCGGCGTGTGCGACGCACGCCGGCGGGGGCCTGACCACCGCGCCCGGGGGGGGGGGGCCACACCCCCGCGACCGGGTTGGGGGAAGGAGAAACGTCAGGCGGGCAGGGTGGCGATCCCCGGCGGCAGGAACCGGCGACCGGTGACCCGCTCCGAGGTGCCGGTCCGGTCCAGGTACGGGGTGATCCCGCCGAGGTGGAACGGCCAGCCGGCACCGAGGATCATGCAGAGGTCGATGTCCTGCGGTTCGGCGACCACACCCTCGTCGAGCATGAGCCGCGCCTCCTCGGCGAGCGCGTCCAGCGCGCGTTGCCGTACCTGCTCGGCGGTCAGCGGCGTGTCGCCGACGGCCAGCAGCTTGGCCACCTCGGGGTTGACCTGGTCGTCGACCAGCAGTGGCTGGCCGGACTCGGCGATCAGTCGCAGGTTCTCGCTGACCCCGAACCGGTCCGGGAAGGCGGCGTGCAGCGTGCCGCCGACGTGGTACGCCACCGCCGGCCCGACGAGTTGCAGCAGCGCCAGCGGCCGCATCGGCAGGCCGAGCGGGTCGAGCGCGGTGTCGGCGACCTCCGGCGGGGTGCCGGCGTCCACGGCGGCGAAGATCTCCCCGAGGAAGCGGGTGAGCAGCCGGTTCACCACGAAGGCCGGCGCGTCGGCGACCAGTACGCAGGACTTCCGCAACTCCTTGCCGACCGCGAACGCGGTGGCCAGGGTGGCCTCGTCGGTCCGCTCGCCCCGGACGATCTCCAGCAGCGGCAGCACCGCGACCGGGTTGAAGAAGTGGAAACCGACCACCCGCTCCGGGTGCTCCAGGTCGGCGGCCATCGCGGTGACCGACAGCGACGAGGTGTTGGTGGCGAGCACCGCCTCCGCGGGCACGATCTTCTCCAGCTCCGCCCAGACCTGCTTCTTCACCGCCAGGTCCTCGAAGACCGCCTCGATCACGAAGTCGGCGTCGGCGAAGACGCCCTTGTCGACCGAGCCGCTGACCAGGCCACGCAGCTTGGCGGCGGTGCCCTCGGCCAGCCGACCCTTGCCGACCAGCTTGTCGATCTCGGCGTGCACGTACGCCACGCCCTTGTCCACCCGGGCCTGGTCCAGGTCGGTCAGCACCACCGGCACCTGGAGCCGACGGACGAAGAGCAGCGCCAACTGCGAGGCCATCAGACCGGCCCCGACCACGCCGACCTTGGTCACCGGGCGGGCCAACGCCTTGTCCGGCGCGCCGGCCGGCCGCTTGGCCCGCCGCTGTACCAGGTCGAACGAGTAGAGACCACTGCGCAGCTCCGGACTGAAGATCAGATCGGCCAGTGCCTCGTCCTCAGCCGCCGTACCGGTGCCGAAATTGGCGTCCTTCGCGAGGGCCAGCAGGTCCAGCGCCCGGTACGCGGACGGGACCGCCCCGTGCAGCTTCTCGTCGAGCAGCTTGCGGGCGAAGTAGAGCACCCCGTCCCACATCTCCCGGTCCACCTCGGGCCGGGTCACCTCGACCTCACCCCGGACCACCCCGGCCGCCCACTCCAGCGAGCGCTCCAGGAAGTCCGCCGGCTCGAAGAGCGCGTCGGCGATGCCCAGTTCGGCGGCCTGCTTCGGCTTGAGCATCTTGTTCTGCATGAGCGGGTTCTGGATCACCACCTGGGCGGCCCCGGCGATCCCGATCAGGTTCGGCAGCAGTTGGGTGCCGCCCCAGCCGGGGACCAGTCCGAGGAACACCTCGGGCAGGGCGAGCGCGGCCGCACCGGCGGAGAGGGTCCGGTAGTGGCAGTGCAGCGCCAGTTCCAGGCCGCCGCCCATCGCCGCGCCGTTGACAAACGCGAACGTCGGCACGGCGCTGTCCCGCAGCCGGGCGAAGACCCGGTGACCGAGCCGGCCGATCTCCAGCGCCTGGTCCCGGTCCGCGATCAGCGGCAGCCCGGTCAGGTCGGCACCGACACTGAAGATGTACGGCTTGCCGGTCACCGCGACGAACGCCGGCTCGGCGGCGAGCGCGTCGGTGATCGCGGCGTCCAGACCGGCCAGCCCGGTCGGGCCGAAGGTGTTCGGCTTCCTGTGGTCGAAGCCGTTGTCGAGGGTGATCAGCGCGGCCGGCCGGTCCAGGCCGGGTACGTCCACCAGCCGCAGCAGCGCCTTCGTCACCACCTCGTTCGGGCTCTCCAGGCTCACTGTGCCACCGTCCGTTCGTGCCGCGGGGCTCGCAGAACCCGCTCACTGCTCGCACTCACTTGTCGTCATCCTCCCGCTGAGTCGGCTGGCTGGACTCCGTCCAGGCCGGGTTCTCCCAGATGACCGTGCCGCCCATGCCGATACCGATGCACATCGCGGTGATGCCGTACCGCACCTCGGGGTGCTCGGCGAACTGACGGGCGAGCTGGGTCATCAGCCGTACGCCGGAGGAGGCGAGCGGGTGGCCGATGGCGATCGCCCCGCCCCACTGGTTGACCCGGGGGTCGTCGTCCGCGATGCCGAAGTGGTCGAGGAAGGCGAGCACCTGCACCGCGAACGCCTCGTTCAGCTCGAACAGGCCGATGTCGTCGATGGTCAGCCCGGCGATCCGCAGCGCCTTCTCGGTGGACGGGATCGGGCCGAAGCCCATCACCTCCGGCTCCACCCCGACGAAGCCGTACGACACCAGCCGCATCGCGATCGGCAGCCCGAGTTCCCGGGCGACGTCCTCGGCGGCGAGCAGGCTGGCGGTGGCGCCGTCGTTGAGCCCGGCCGCGTTTCCGGCGGTCACCTTGCCGTGCGGGCGGAACGGGGTCTTCAGGGTGGCCAGTTTCTCCAGCGAGGTGTCCCGGGGCGCCTCGTCGGCGGTGGCCAGTCCCCAACCGGCCTCCGGGTCCCGGGTGGCGACCGGCACCAGATCGTCCTGCAGCTTGCCGTTGGCGTACGCCTTGGCGGTCTTGACCTGCGAGGCGAGCGCGTACGCGTCGGCCCGTTCCCGGGTGATGTGCGGGACCCGGTCGTGCAGGTTCTCCGCGGTCGAGCCCATCACCAGGGCGGACGGGTCGACCAGCTTCTCGGCCAGGATCCGGGGGTTCGGGTCGACACCCTCGCCCATCGGGTGCCGGCCCATGTGCTCGACACCACCGGCGATCGCCACGTCGTAGGCGCCCATGGCGATGCCGCCGGCGACCGTGGTGACCGCGGTCATCGCGCCCGCGCACATCCGGTCGATGGCGTAGCCCGGGACCGTTTTCGGCAGCCCGGCCAGCAGTGCGGCGGTACGGCCGATGGTGAGGCCCTGGTCGCCGATCTGGGTGGTGGCGGCGATCGCCACCTCGTCGACGCGCTCCGGCGGCAGCTGCGGGTTGCGCCGCAGCAGTTCGCGGATGCAGCGGATCACCAGGTCGTCGGCGCGGGTGTGCGCGTACATGCCACCCGCCTTGCCGAACGGGGTGCGGACGCCGTCGACGAAGACGACGTCCCGGACTTCACGGGGCACTGGAGCCTCCTTTTCGACCATGATCCGACCTTCGGTGCCGACGTACGGCACCACGGACCGGAGTACGGTCGCCGGCACGGGCGTGTACCCCGGATGCTACTAGCCGGTAACTAACGTCGGTCGCGCCGCCACTGTGGTCCGGGCCACACCGTCTCCGGCCGGACCATCGGGACGGTCCGGTAGGTTGACCGCGAAACGTGGACGGACCCCGGATGTGGGCGGAGAGGATCAGGCGTGAAGGTACTGGTTGCGGGAGGCGCCGGTTTCATCGGCAGCACGGTGGCGTCGGCCTGCCTGGACGCCGGCATCGAGCCGGTGATCCTGGACAATCTGGTCACCGGGCGGGTCGAGTTCACCCGGGGACGGATCTTCTACCAGGGCGACATCGCCGACGGGCCGCTGCTGGACCGGATCTTCGCCGAGCACCCGGAGATCGGCGCCGTGGTGCACGCGGCGGCGCTGATCGTCGTACCGGAGTCGGTGGCCGAGCCGCTGCGCTACTACCGGGAGAACGTCGCGAAGTCGATCGACTTCATCGAGCACCTGCTCCGCAACGGCGTACACCGCTACGTCTTCAGCTCGTCGGCCTCGATCTACCAGACCAACGAGGACTTCTCCGTCGACGAGGACTCGCCGCTCGCGCCGACCAGCCCGTACGCCCGTACCAAAGCGGTGATGGAGATGATCCTCGCCGACGCCGCGGCGGCCACCCCGTTGCGCGCGCTGTCGCTGCGCTACTTCAACCCGATCGGTGCCGACCCCGAGCTGCGGACCGGGCTGCAGACCGCACGTCCGACCCACGCCCTCGGCAAGATGATCGGCGCCTACGAGAACGGCGAGGAGTTCCTGATCACCGGGACGGACTGGCCCACCCGGGACGGCTCCGGCATCCGGGACTACGTACACGTCTGGGATCTGGCCCGGGCGCACGTGCAGGCGCTGCTGAAGTTCGACGAGGTCCTGCCCGCCGACGGCGACCGCTCGGTCGAGGTGATCAACCTCGGCACCGGTGAGGGGACCACCGTCCGGGAACTCGTCGCCGCCTTCACCGAGGCGGCCGGCCCGCTGCGGACCGGCGAGGCGCCGCCGCGTCCCGGCGACGGCGCCGGCTCGTTCACCCGCAGCACCCGGGCGCGCGCCCTGCTGGACTGGAAGCCGGAGTTCTCCGTCGCCGACGGCATCCGGCACTCGTTGGCCTGGGCCCGCAAGCGCACCGAGGTCCTCGGGCCCGACACCGCCGCGTAGGCCGGTACGCCGGGCGCCGACCGGAGGGGGGTCACCACCCGGCCCGGTCGGCGCCCGGACCGTTGCGGGGGTCGGTTCCCCGGCGGGCCACCCGGACCCGGGGTCACGTCGTGACGAGGGCAGCCGCCTCCCGCAGCCGCGCGGAGGCGTCACCGAGCACCGGCTCGCCGTGGCCGAAACAGGCCACCTCGACGTCGAGCTCGGCCAGTCGGCGCAGCGACTCCGCCGCCACCGCCCGATCGAGGTGGAACACGCCGAACATCACCTGTCCGCCGTGCTCGGCGGCGATGTCCCCGGTGAGGAGCACGCCGTGCTCGGGCAGGTGCAGGGCCAGACTCCCGTCGGTGTGCCCGGGCGTCGAGATCACCCGTGCGCCGCCGCCGAAGTCGAGCACGTCGCCGTCGCGTACCTCGTCGTCGACCCGGACCGGCGGGGCCGGGACCAGCCCGGCGGCGACCTGGGCGTGCAGGTCCCGCTCGAACGGCGTGAAGTTGGGCGGCGGCCCCGGTCGTTCACCGCGGACGACCGGGGCGTCCAGCGCGTGCGCGACGATTCGCACCGGACCCCACGAGGCCAGTTCGGCGGCCGAACCGGTGTGGTCGTCGTGGAAGTGGGTGAGCACCACGCGGTCGAGATTTCCCGGGGTCAGGCCGAGTTCGGCCAGTCCGGCGGCGATCGCCGGACCGGAACCGGCCTCGCCGGTGTCGACGAGCGTGACCGACGCACCGTCCCGCCAGGCGTAGGCCTGGTATCTGCCCAGCCGTAGCCGGTACAGGCCGGGCCGCAGTTCACTGATGATCATCTTTTCGACCCTACGGGCCGGGTGGGGTGGTATCGCGCCGTTTCGCCGTCAGGGGATCCGCTGACGGCGAAACGGCCACCCGTCCCGTTCAGGCCGACGGTTCGACCAGCGCCGTCGCCAGTTCGTCGGCGATCAGCCCCACCTGCCAGCCCCGGGCGCCGTAGCCGCGCAGCGTCTCGGCGACGGTCTCCGGGGTGATCTCCTCAGGCGGTATCCAGGCCAGCCGGCGGACCGAGTCCGGGGTGATCAGGTTCTCCGGCGGCAGGGTGTGTGCGGCGGCGATCCGGGTCACCACCTCCCGGCAGCGGGCCAGTCGGGCCGCCGCCACCGGATCCCGCTCCGCCCAGCGGTGCGGCGGAGGCGGACCGTCGACCGTCGGGGCGACCGGCAACGCGTCGTCGGGAAGCTGCCGTGCCTCGGCGAGCGCGTCCAGCCAGATCCGGGCGAGCCGGCGTACCGAACGGCCGCCGAAGCCGGGCAGCATCAGCAGGGTGCGTTCGTCCTTCGGATCCATCTCGGCCGCCGCGATGATCGCGGCGTCGGGCAGCACCCGACCGGGGGCGGAGTCGCGGCGGGCCGCGATCTCGTCCCGGGCGTACCAGATCGCCCGGACCCGGGCCTGGGCCCGCGCGCCCCGCACCCGGTGGATGCCCGAGGTACGTCGCCACGGGTCAGGACGCTGCCGCGCCGGCTGGGCGCCCCAGGCCACCAGGGCGGCGAACTCCTCGGCCGCCCACTTCTCCTTGCCCTGCCGCTCCAGTTCCAGCGCCAGCGCGTCCCGCAGGTCGGTGAGCATCTCGACGTCGAGCGCGGCGTAGGTCAGCCAGGACTCCGGCAGCGGCCGGCTGGACCAGTCGGCGGCCGAGTGGTGCTTCTCCAGGGTGAAGCCGAGTAGCTGTTCGGTCAGGGCGGCCAGACCGACCCGCTCGAATCCGGCCAGCCTGGCGGCCAGTTCGGTGTCGAAGAGCCGCCGTGGTCGCAGGCCGAGGTCGGCCAGGCAGGCGAGATCCTGGCTGGCGGCGTGCAGCACCCACTCGGCGTCGGCGATCGCCTCGTCGAGGGTGCTCAGGTCGCCGAGCGGCAGCGGATCGATCAGCGCCGTACCGGCACCGGCCCGGCGCAACTGCACCAGATAGGCCCGTTGGCTGTAGCGGTATCCGGAAGCGCGTTCGGCATCCACCGCGACCGGGCCGGTGCCGGTCGCGAAGCGGCCCACCACCTCGGCCAGACCAGCGGAGGTCTCGACGGGGGCAGGGGTGCCGTCGCGGGGTGTGAGCAGCGGTACGGGCCCGCCGGGCGTTGGGTCGGGCCCCACTGTCTCGGGCACCGGCGCGGGCGCCGGCAGGCTGTGTGGCTCGTCCCCTGCTCGGCGTTGCGCGGCCCGACGGCGCAGGGGTGGTTCGTCGGTCACCTGACAACCCTAGTCTTCGCCCGGATCGCCCCGACGCAGCCGGTCCGGCGTTTCGGGCCCACTGCGGCTCCTGGTGTCGGTGAAGCGATTGAGGCGATCTGCGGACGGTGACGGTGACGACACTCAGGTGGCCGTCGGCGGCCGGTCGGGTCGAACGGCGCCGGCCGGTCCCGGTGGTCCGGGCGGGTGCGACCGGGCGCCCGGGTCAGGCGGCGCCGGCCGGTCGGGAGTGCGGCAGTGCCGTGACGCCCGGCGGCGGAAGCCCGGCGGTGGAGGCCAGCAGGGTGCACCAGGCGAGCAGGTGCGCCCGCAGGTCGTCGTCGGTCGGGGTCCAGGAGGCGCGGATCTCGATGTCACCGGCGGCCGGCGGGCCGGCCAGATCGCCGAACCGGGTCGACATGGTCTGGGTCACCGTGCCGCCGATCGCCCGGTATCCGGCCTCCCGCGCCTCCAGGGCATCGGTCAGCCAGGTCCAGCCGACCCCGGGAAGCAGCGGATCGGCGGCCAGGTCGATCTCCAGTTCGGCGGTGACGTAGGTGACCAGCCGCAGGGTCCCCTCCCACGCCTCGTGGCCGGCCGGGTCGTGCAGCAGGATGAGCCGCCCGGTCGCCACCTCGTCGCCGTCGCGGTGCACCGTGGCGCTGAGCGCGAAGGCGTACGGGGCGAGCCGCTGCGGCGCCCCGACCTCCTCGAGGACGATCTCCTCGCGCGGCACCGCCGAGCGCAACCCCGCCACCGCACGGGCGAAGGTCTCGGGCTGCACGATCGGGGGGGCCATATCCGCAGCCTAAGCCGATCGTGGGCGCGGTGGGGGAGCGCCGCGCCGTAGTCGGGACCGTGACGGGGGAGCGGCGCGCCGTAATGCCGCCCCGGCAACCGCTCCGCCTAGCCCGGTCGGCACTGCCGCCGATCCGGCATCGGCCGGCCCGGCCGCCCCGCCACGGGTCGCGGTCGCCGGAGGTCGGTCCCGGCCGGTGAGCCGCCTACGCCACAAAACCCGGCGCTGCGCGACGCCCCTCCCGGCCCGCGTGGCACGATTGCGCCGATGAGCGCCACGAGTAAGGGCAATGCCGCCCGAGACGACAAACCGGCCGTGTCCGGGCCCGCCGATTCGCCGTTCGTCCGGGCCTGTCGGCGGCAGCCGGTGCCGCACACCCCGGTCTGGTTCATGCGGCAGGCCGGCCGGTCGCTGCCGGAGTACCGCAAGGTACGCGAGGGCATCGGCATGCTGGACTCCTGCCGACGTCCCGAACTGGTCGCCGAGATCACCCTCCAGCCGGTCCGCCGACACGGCGTCGACGCGGCGGTCCTGTTCAGCGACATCGTCGTACCGGTGGCGGCGGCCGGGGTGGACCTGGACATCGTGCCCGGGACGGGACCGGTGGTGGCCGAGCCGGTGCGGACCCTCGACGACGTGGCCCGGATCCGGGTCATCGACCCCACCGACGTGTCCTTTGTGGACGAGGCGGTACGCCTGCTCGTCGCGGAACTCGGCGACACCCCGCTGATCGGGTTCGCCGGCGCGCCGTTCACCCTCGCCAGCTACCTCGTCGAGGGTGGGCCGTCCCGCAACCACGTACGGACCAAGGCGCTGATGCACGGCGCGCCCGACGTCTGGCACGCGCTGCTGGGCCGGCTCGCCGAGATCACCCTCGCCTTCCTCCGGGTGCAGATCGCTGCGGGCGTCTCCGCCGTGCAGCTCTTCGACTCCTGGGCCGGAGCGCTCTCCGAGGCCGACTACCGCCGGTTCGTGCTGCCGTACTCGACGACCGTGCTGAACGGGCTCGCCGACGCGGGCGTACCGAGGATCCACTTCGGGGTCGGCACCGCCGAACTGCTCACCGCGATGGGCGAGGCCGGGGCGGACGTGGTCGGGGTCGACTGGCGTACCCCGCTGGACGCGGCGACGGTGCGGATCGGGCAGGACAAGGCGGTACAGGGCAACCTCGACCCGGCGGTGCTGTTCGCGCCGTGGCCGGTCGTCGAGGCCGAGGTGCGCCGGATCCTCACCGAGGGGACGGCCACCCCGGGGCACGTGTTCAACCTCGGTCACGGGGTACTTCCGGAGACTGATCCCGACGTACTGACCCGGGTCGCAGCCCTGGTCCACGAGGCGTCCGCAGGCTGAGCGGAGCGAGGTGGGGGGCGTGAGCGAGCGGAGCGAGCGAACGGGTTGGCTCAGGGTTCGGGCTCACGACGACGCCGAGCGGAGCGAGGTGGGGGCGTGAGCGAGCGGGCGGTGCGGATCGCGGTGGTCGGCGGCGGTATCGCCGGGCTGGCCGCAGCGGTACGGCTGCGCGACCGGCTGCCCGCCGACACCCGGATCACCGTGTACGAGCAGTCGGGCGCGCTCGGCGGCAAACTCCGTACCGGCTCACTGGCCGGTTCGACGGTCGAGTTCGGCGCCGAGGCGTTCCTGGTCCGTGATCCGGCCGGTGGCGACTCCGCCGCGGTGGCCCTGGCCCGACGGGTCGGGCTCGGCGACGCGCTGGTACACCCGGCGACCGGGCGGGCGGCGCTGGCGATCGGTGGCGAGCTGCGTCCGGTGCCCCCGGGCACCCTGGTCGGCGTACCGGGAGACCTGGCGGCGGTGACGACGGTGGCCCGCCCGGAGACGGAGCGCGACCACGACGGCGGTCGGCCGCTGCTCGGCCCGGACGAGGACGTCACGGTCGGCGACCTGGTCCGGCGCCGGCTCGGCGCCGAGGTGGTCGACCGGCTGGTCGACCCGATGCTCGGCGGGGTCTACGCCGGCCGGGCCGACGAACTGTCGCTGGCCGCCACGATGCCGGCGCTGGCCCGGGCGGCCCGGACGGAGGCGACGCTGAGCGGTGCGGTCCGGGCGGCCCAGGCGGCGACGCCCCGGCCCCCGGGGGCCCCGGTCTTCGCCACCGTCGCCGGCGGGGTGAGCCGACTGGTGGCCGCCGCCGCCGAGGCGAGCGGTGCCGAGATCCGGCTGAACGCGGCGGTCCGGGAGCTGATCCCGGTCCCGGGTGGCTGGCGGCTGGTCATCGGCCCGACCCGGGATCCGGAACTGGCCGAGGTCGACGCGGTGGTGCTGGCGCTGCCGGCCCGCCCGGCGGCCCGACTGCTGGCCGGGGTCGACGTCGCGGTCGGCGCCCTGGTCGGCCGGCTCGACTACGCCAGCGTGGCGCTGGTCAGTCTGGCCCTGCCCGCTCCGGCCGCCGATCTGCTGCCGGCCGACCTCTCCGGCTTCCTGGTGCCGCCGGGGGAGGGGACCCTGATCAAGGCGGCGACGTTCTTCACCACCAAGTGGGCGCACCTGCGGCGGGCCGACGGTACGGTGCTGGTCCGCGCCTCGGTCGGCCGGTACGGCGAGGAACACCTGCTGCAGCGGGCCGACGACGAACTGGTCTCGACCGTGCACCGGGAACTCGGCACGCTGGTCGCCGGCGGTGCCGGGGACGGGGCACGGCTGCCCGTACCGGTCGCCAGTCACGTGCAGCGCTGGGGCGGCGCCCTGCCGCAGTACACCCCCGGCCATCTGGACCGGGTCGCCGCCGCCCGGACCGCGTTGCGGGACGCGTACCCGACCCTGGCGCTGGCCGGCGCCGGCTACGACGGGGTGGGGATCCCGATCTGCGTACGGTCCGGTGAGACGGCGGCGGAGGACATCATCAAGGTGTGGGGAGCATCGAGAGCATGAGTGCGGAACAGACGTCGGAGCAGAGCAACGCGGCCCGGCTGCGGGAGTTGAACGCGAGCATCCGGTACACCATGTGGTCGGTGTTCCGGGCCACCGGCCCGCTGCCGGAGGCCAGGGACGGCATCGTGGCCGAGGTCGAGTCGCTGGTCGAGGAACTGGCCGGCAAGGACGTGGTGGTCCGGGGCAGTTACGACGTCTCCGGGTTGCGCGCCGACGCGGACCTGATGATCTGGTGGCACTCGTCGTCCAGCGACGCGCTCCAGGAGGCGTACGGGCGGCTGCGGCGGACCGCGCTCGGCCGGCACCTGGCCCCGGTCTGGTCGCAGATGGCGCTGCACCGGCCGGCCGAGTTCAACAAGAGCCACATCCCGGCGTTCCTGGCCGGTGAGCCGGCCCGGAACTACATCTGCGTCTACCCGTTCGTCCGTTCCTACGAGTGGTACCTGCTGCCCGACGTCGAGCGTCGGGAGATGCTGGCCGAGCACGGCATGTTGGCGCGCGGCTACCCGGACGTCCGGGCCAACACGGTGGCCTCGTTCGCGCTCGGCGACTACGAGTGGATGCTCGCCTTCGAGGCCGACGAGCTGCACCGGATCGTGGACCTGATGCGTGACCTGCGGGCCTCCCGGGCCCGCCGGCACGTCCGCGAGGAGGTGCCGTTCTACACCGGTCGCCGCCGGGGTATCGGCGAGCTGGTCGACACCCTGCCCTGAGCTGCCGTGTAAGGAAGGGCCCCTTCTTATCGCTTCTTGTATAGGAAGGGGCCCTTCCTAACACCTCAGGTTCGGGGGCGTCGTTGTCGAGCCGCGGGCGGTCAGGCCGGTTCGCGCCGCATCGGTACGTGCGCGATGCCGTCCTCGACGTACTCGGGGCCGCTGGGGGTGAAGCCGAAGCGGGCGTAGAAGCCGACCAGGTAGGCCTGTGCCTCCAGGACGCAGGGCCGGGCGCCGACCACGGTCAACGCCTCGGTCATCAGTCGCCCGGCGAGACCCTCACCCCGGGCCTGCGGAGCCACCACCACCCGGCCGATCCGGGCTACCGCGCCGGGCTCCCCGGCGGGACCCGGATCGGCGAGCAGACGCAGGTACGCCAGCGGCACGCCGTCCCGGGCGAACCACAGGTGCCGGGTGCCGGGCTCGACGTCCCGCCCGTCCAGTTCCGGGTAGGCGCACGCCTGCTCGACGACAAACACGTCCACCCGCAGTCGTAGGAGGTCGTGCAGGGTGTGGGTGGAGAGGTCGGCGAAGGAGGCGATCCGGAGGTCGAGGTGGCCCGAGGGCGGTGTCTGTGTCGGCTGGGCGTGCATTCCGGAATGGTAGGCAGCGCCGGGCGGCTCAGGCGGGTCGGGCTCCGACCGCGTCCCGGATCTCCGCGCCGCGTTCGCCCTCGACCACCCGGGCGCAGTGGCCACAGCAGAAGAAGCGTCCGGAGACCTCCACCCCGTGGCCGAGGATCCGGACGCCGCAGTGTTCGCAGACCGGGGCGAGCTTGTGTGCCGCGCACTCGAACGAGTCGAACGTGTGCACGTCGCCGCTCACCGTACGGATCTCGAACGCCATCCAGTAGTCGTTGCCGCAGACCTCGCAGGACGCCATGACAAATCCCCCGTTTCGGACATCTGTCACGATCCTACGGGGTTGACGGGTCCAGGCGCATGGAGATCGAGTTGATGCAGTACCGGGCGTTCGTCGGTGTGTAGCCCTCGCCGTCGAACCGGTGCCCGAGGTGGGAGTCGCAGCGGGCGCACCGCACCTCGACCCGGACCATGCCGAGCGAGCGGTCCTCCAGGTAGCGGATGGCGCCCGGCAGTGCCTGGTCGAAGCTCGGCCAGCCGCAGTGCGAGTCGAATTTCGTGTCGCTGGAGAAGAGTTCCGCGCCACAGGCCCGGCAGTGGTACATGCCCCGGGTCTTCGTGTCCACGTACTCGCCGGTCCAGGCGCGTTCCGTGCCGGCCTGGCGTAGCACCCGGAACTCCTCCGGGCTGAGCCGTACCCGCCACTCCTCCTCGCTGGTGGGCAGCCCGCTGCCCTGGTCGAGCGGAAGATCCTTGTTGTCGGCAGCCATACCCCTACGGTACGGCGGCGATCTTCCACCCGGTAACGACCCTGGGTGATTCGGATCTCGACCGGTGGCAATCACCGGCCGCCCGGCGACTCGTTGACCAGACATGCGGGCGGCCACTCGGCCGGGTGGTATCAGACGGAGGCGGCACCGACGACCGGTGCTGGCCGAATACCGGCTGACCTGGCGACAGGCGCTGACGCACGGGCTCCGCGCGGGCGGGCTGGGCAGCGCGGTGCTGCTCGCCGCGGTCGCCGTGGCACCCGGCGCGCGGGACCTGCCGGACCTGGCCTGGGTCCTGATCCTGGCCCCGCTGCCGTCCGGACTGCTCTGCGGCACGGCGCTGCGCTCCTGGGCCGGTACGACGCTGGACGGGGCCGGGGTGCGGAGCCGGAGCTACGGCCCGTACGCCTTCGCGCCCTGGTCGCGGGTGGTCGACGTCCGGGCGGAGCGCCGCCGGGGACGTACCCTCGTCGCGGTCTACCTCGCCGACGGCGCGGTGCTGCGACTGCGCGTGCCCTACGACGGCGGCCCGCTCGACCGGGACCCGCGTTTCGAGCAGAAGCTCGTGATGATCGCCCAGCTCTGGGAGGAACACCGGTACGGCTGCGCGTCCGCCGACGCCGGCCTCCGGCCGTGAACGCCGCCCGGACCGGGGTGGAACCCGACCCCGGCTCCGGTTCCGTCGCGGGCCGCCATCCCCGCGTCGGGCGGCTCGACGTCACACCGGTGGCATAGGGTCGGCGCATGGCTGGTGGTGGCACCGCGAAGGCGAAGCCCGTCGAGGTCGAGGTGGCCGGGCACACGGTACGGCTGAGCAGCCCGGACCGGGTCTACTTCCCGCGCCGGGGCTTCACCAAGAAGGACATGTTCGACTACTACCTGGCGGTCGGCGAGGGCATCATGCGGGCCCTCGGCAACCGGCCGACCGCGCTGCAGCGCTTCCCCGAGGGCATCGAGGGGGAGATGTTCTACCAGAAGCGGGTGCCGGCCCGTGGCGTGCCGCCGTGGATCCAGACCGCCAAGATCCAGTTTCCGAGCGGCCGGAGCGCCGACGAACTCTGCCCCGCCGACCTCGCGCACGTCGCCTGGGCCGCCCAGATGGGCACCGTGGTCTTCCATCCCTGGCCGGTCCGGGGCAACGACGTGGACCGCCCCGACGAGCTGCGCATCGACCTCGACCCGCAGCCCGGCACCGACTTCGCCGACGCGGTGGAGGCGGCCGGCGAGGTGCGGGCGCTGCTGGCCGAACTCGGCGCGGTCGGCTGGCCGAAGACCTCCGGCGGCCGAGGTGTGCACATCTACCTGCGGATCCCGCCCCGGTGGACCTTCACCGAGGTACGTCGATCGGTGATCGCCTTCGCCCGGGAGATCGAACGACGTCGCCCCGACCTGGTCACCACCTCATGGTGGAAGGAGGAACGCGGCGAGAAGGTGTTCCTGGACTACAACCAGATGGCCCGGGACCGGACCATCGCCTGCGCCTACTCGCTGCGCGCCAACGCCCGGGCCACCGTCTCCACCCCGGTCACCTGGGACGAGTTGCCCCACGTCGAGCCGGACGACTTCGACCTGCGGACCGTGCCGGAGCGGATCGCGAAGATCGGCGACCCGCACGCCGGGATCGACGACAGCCCGTGGGACATCACCCCGCTGTTGGAGTGGGCCGACCGTGACGAGCGGGACGGCGCCGGCGGCGACCTGCCGTACCCGCCCGACCATCCGAAGATGCCGGGCGAACCGAAGCGGGTGCAGCCCTCCAAGGACCGCGACCGCAGAGCCTGAGCCGGCCGGACGTGCGTCCGGCCACCAGCGGAGTCACCTCTGCCCGCCCGGTGCCGCCTCAGGCGGTGGTGAGCGGGCCGCCGGCACGGGCTCCAGGGGTGTCCGTGATCCTCGGTGGCGCCAGTTTCATGCCCTCGTGGCTGTCCTCGAAACCGAGCGACGTGTAGAACCGGTGCGCGTCCGTACGCCGCTTGTCGGTGGTCAACTGGACCAGCCCGCAGCCGCGCTCCCGGGCCTGGTCCACCGCCCAGGTGATCATCCGTCGGCCGATCCCGATCCCGCGCAGGTCGGCGCGGACCCGTACCGCCTCGATCTGCAGGCGTTCGGCGCCCCGTCGGCTCAGCGACGGGATGAAGGTGAGCTGCATGGTGCCGACCGGCTCGCCGTCCCGTTCCACGACGATCAGCTCGTTGCGCGGGTCGGCGTCGACCGCCTCGAAGCCGGCCCAGTAGGCGGCGTCGATCTCCTCGCTCACCGGATGGTCGGGGTCCCGGGCGGCGCTCACCTCGTCGTCGAGCAGCATCGCCACGATCGCCGGTACGTCCGCACGGCGCGCGGTACGGAAGATCAGCTCAGTCATCGGGTCAGCCTGACACACCCGACTTCATGATCACGATGCGGTCGTCTTGCAACCACCGGGCATACGGGTTACATTTCAACTGCATTGCAAAACGCCGGCCGGCCCGGTGTCCCTGCGGCGAAAGCGAGGCAGTGCGGTGGAACGCTCGTCCCTGGTCCGAACGGCCGTCGCCTACGAGTCGGCCATGTGGCGCAGTCTCTTCCGCTGGGTGCTGCGCCGCCCGGTCTCGTACCCGCCCGGGGCGGTGACGTTCAGCTACCTCGGGGTGGTGCGGCCGATCCTCGTCATGTTCATCGTGCTCTCCGCCGTGGAGATCCCGATCTTCGATCTGATCATCGCCCGGCTCGTACCGTGGCAACCGGCCCGCTACCTCGTCCTGGCGTTGGGCGTCTACGGGTTGATCTGGATGCTCGGGCTGTTCGCGATGCTCCAACTCCACCCGCACGTCCTCGACGACACCGGCATCCGGGTACGCAA
This sequence comes from Plantactinospora sonchi, assembly GCF_036422035.1. NCBI lineage: Bacteria > Bacillati > Actinomycetota > Actinomycetes > Micromonosporales > Micromonosporaceae > Plantactinospora > Plantactinospora sonchi. The sequence continues at coordinate 32,854 of NZ_JAZGQK010000033.1, read as the reverse complement.
CGGCATCAGCCTCGATCTGACCATCCCGTGGGACGGTGTCGCGGCCGTGCACAAGCGGTACCGGTCGTTGCCCTCCGGCAAGGGCGTCCAGGTCGAACGCGACGACAGTGGACCGATCGTGAACCTCGGTGTGGGCAGCCAGACCAGTGTGGACGTCGTGCTCCGGGAACCGGTCCGGCTGGCCCTGCCCAAGGGGCCCAGCGAGCCGACCGACCGGGTCCGCATCTACGCCGACGATCCGGACGCGTTCGTCGCCTCCGCGCGGCGCCACATCACCGCGCCGACCCGCTGAGAGCGCCCCGCGCGGCCCCGCGTCGACCGCCCGGTTCGGCGGCGGTCGTGGGTCGACGATCCGTTGTCCGATGGTGCTGATCCGCGCCGCCCGGCTGAGCCCGGCGGCGCGGTTTCGGGTCCGTCCGGCGGGGCGACGCCGCGGCGACGGTTGGCCGTGATCTTCGACGCTCGACCGTCCGCGCTGGTCAGGGCACGGTTCAGTCGGCCGGACCGGGGTCTGCCCGGCGCGCGTTGACAGCAACGAAACGGTCAGTAACATAGATAGAAACATTTCGATGGATGCGCTCCCATCCTCGCCGAACGGTCCGCACCGACGCCACTCGACCGGCGCGGACCGTGCTCACCCCAGAGCAGGTACGCCCGCTCCGTACCTTCCCGACCGGTCCCCGTCCCGAGGGAGCACCCCGTCGACCCATCCCGCCTTCGTTTGGAGGATCAGGAGATGCGTATCCACCGCTATCGGTCCCGGCTGTGGTCAGCCGCGACGGTAGCCGCCGTGGTCGCCGCGAGCGGGGCGGCCATCACCGTCGCCGCGCCCGCCGCTGCCGCCGCCGGCTGCCGTGTGACCTACTCCGTCGGCTCACAGTGGCAGGGCGGCTTCACCGCTTCGGTCGCCGTCGCCAACCTCGGCGACCCGGTCAGCTCCTGGACGCTCACCTGGAGCTACCCGTCCGGTCAGCGGGTCACCCAGGCCTGGAACGCCACCGTGTCGCAGAGCGGCAGCCAGGTCACCGCCCGCAACGCCACCTACAACGGCAGCCTCGGCACCGGGGCGAGCACCTCGTTCGGTTTCAACGGCACCTGGACCGGCAGCAACACCGCGCCGACCGAGTTCTCGATGAACGGTACCGCCTGCACCGGTGCGGTCGGCGAACCGACCACACCACCGACCACACCCCCCACCGGCCAACCGACCACCCCGCCGACCACGCCACCGACCACCGCACCGCCCGGGCCGGTGACCTGGGGCACGGCGCTTCCGCCCGCCGGCGCGGTCAACAGCCGGGCCTACGAGCTGATCGCGACCGCGAACGACAAGGGTTACCAGCCCCGGTCCGGCGAGTGCTCGGTCGAGATCCACGCGCGGTACTGGACGTACGGGCCGGACGGCAAGGTCTACCCGACCTGGCACCCGACCCGGGACCCCGGTGGTTGCAACTTCGGCCACGAACACGGTGACGACCCCCGGCCGTCCGACCTGTACAGCACCGTCGGCTGGCCGGCGTTCGGCTACACCAGCGAGGTGATGCTGGACAACATGGCCGAGCACAGCCACCGGCACGAGGACCACGTCGGGCACAAGGTGCTCACGGTCAACAACGTCAACGTGATCCAGGGTGACAACGGCACCAGCTTCTTCCCGCCGCAGGGCACCACGATCGCGACCTGCGACACGCTGCTCAAGTTCCACCAGGGCACCCACTCGCCGGACGCGTTCAGCAACAACGTCCACGAACTGCTCTTCAACCAGCGCTGCACCGCGAGCAACGGTGGCCAGGTCACCGAGGCCCGGTACAACGCGATGATCCCGCTCGGGCGGGCCGGGGGATTCAGCCCCAGCGAATGCCCGGGCTTCGGCGGCCAGTTCATCAACGTCACGCCGCCGGTGCCGGCGGACTCGCCGTCGGACACCCGCTCACTGGGTCGGCTGATCACCGAGCCGGGTTGTGTGCAGGCGATCCGCGAGGGCCGCACCCACTACGACCCGCTCTACCCCAACCCGGTGCCGTTCACCGTCTCCGACATGGACGACTTCTGGTTCTCCGACTTCTCGGTGACGGGCTCCGGGCTGAACTTCCGGCTCGCGCCACTGTTCTACGTGGTCAACCCGTCGCGCTACTACGACCCGACCAAGCCGAACAACCTGGGCCGGATCGTGGACCTGTGCTACACGAACCTCGCGGGTGGCGACTACTGCAACCAGGCCCGCCAGGCCGGGCAGAACCTCGCCTGGGACGACCCGCGCTCACCGTTCAAGGGCACCCTGCGGGAGTTCCGGCCGGGCACCTTCCAGGTGCAGAACAGCGGCCCGACCACGGTCTACACCGACGTGTACGGCCGCAACGCCGCCAGTACGCCGTTCGCCGGCTCGATCAAGCAGTACTTCTCCGGCAGCCAGTCCTCGACCATGTACGTCCGGGGCGCCACCAGGGACTGGAACGCCACCGGGGTGCACGCCCCCAACTGACGGATCCTCCACGGCGGGACCGATCCCACGGCGGTTCCGCCACCGGGGATCAACCACGGCGGGGCCCCCCCCGCCCCGTGTGTGGCCGCCGGCACCGGCGCGGCGGTCGGAAGCGTGGTCAGCGCGCCGGGCAGCGCTCGCCCTCGGCCGGCACCTTCAGGTCGACCAGGTAGGCGTCGACCGCGTCGGTGATGCACCGGGTCTGCGGATACGCGGTGTGCCCTTCACCCTCCCAGGTCAGCACCCGGCCGACGCCGAGCATGTCGGCCAGCTTCGCCGTCTGCTCGTACGGCGTCGCCGGGTCACCGGTCGTGCCGACCACCACGATCGGCGGCGCGCCGACCGCCGCCCCGGTCGGATACGGATCCCGCTGAGCCGGCCAGAACTCGCAGCTCAGCATCCCCACCGCGAGCGGGGCGCCGAACAGCGGATACTTCGTGCGCCACTGCGACTGCAGGGCGCGGATCCGGTCCACCCCGGGCCGGGACTCGTCGTCGGCGCAGTTCACCGCGAGATTGGCGTCGAAGAGGTTGGTGTAGTGGCCCTCGGCGTCCCGTTCGGCGTACGCGTCGGCCAGGTCGAAGACGCCCTTGGGGTTGCCGCCCCGCAACGACTCGATCGCGGCGGCGAGCTTCTCCCAGCCGGACTCGGTGTAGAGCGAGGAGATCACCGCGTAGAAGACCCAACCGGCGGTCGCCTCCCGGCCGCCCTCGCCGCGTACCGGGGAGGCCTGGGCCTTGTCGAGCGCCTCGGTCACCGCCGCCCGCGCGTCCGGGGCGATCGGGCAGTCGCGCGGCGTGCGCGCGCACCAGTTCGTGAAGTTGTCGAACGCCCGCTCGAACCCCTTGGCCTGGCTCTCCGAGCCGGCGATCAGATCCTGTCTCGGGTCGACCGCGCCGTCGAGCACCAACGCCCGGACGTTGCGGGGAAAGAGCTGCGCGTACGTCGCCCCGAGCAGGGTGCCGTAGGAGAAGCCGAGGTAGTTGAGCTTCTCGTCGCCGACCGCGGTCCGGATCGCGTCCATGTCCCGGGCCGCCTGCTCGGTGGAGAAGAGGCGCAACCGCTCGCCGTACCGGTCACCGCAGGTTTCCCCGATCCTGCGGTTCAGCGCGACCAGGCCGTCGAAGCTGGCCTGGCTCTCCGGGTCCGGCTCGTAGCCGAAGGTGCTGTCCAGGTCGGCGTCGGAGATGCACTTGACCGGCGAGGAACGGGAGACGCCCCGGGGGTCGAAGCCGATGATGTCGAACCGCCGGGTCACGTCGTCGGGCAGCCCGCCGAAGGAGGGCCCGAACGACAGGTAGACCGCCGAGTCGATGCCGGAACCGCCCGGGCCGCCCGGGTTGATCAGCAGCGAGCCGATCCGGTTCTGCTGCTTGCTGGAGCGGACGCGCAGCAGGGCGATCTCCAGGTTGCTGCCGTCGCCGGTCGCCTTACCGGTGGTCGCGTTCCAGTCCCCGGGTACGGCGATCGTGGCGCAGTCGTACCGCATGTTCGCCGCGCCACGTCCGACAAGCTTGCGCGGGATGTCCGGACAGGGCTTCCAGTCCGGGGCGCCGGCGGTGCTCGCCGGGCCACGCCGGTTGTTGTCACCGCCCCGGTCGAACCCCGGCAGGGTGCAGCCGGCGGCCAGCAGGACAACCGCGAGGAAGCCGGCGACGGGCAGGCGACGGAAACCGGCGGTGGAGAACCGGCGAGGGTGCGTGCGAACCAAGAGAATCCTCCGTGATCTTCTCCGATCGCCAGGTTACGCGGTCCGGGCGAACGGCGGGGTGCGACCGCCGAGCCCCGGCGGGCCGGGGCGGCGGGCGGTGTCCAGGGTCAGGGGCGGGGAGCGTCCGGTGTCCGGCGCGGTCCCGGGTCAGGGACCGCCGGGGTGCGACGGTGGCCGGCTTCCGGCTGCCGTCCGGGGCCAGGGCGGGCCGGGGTCAGGCGGTGGTCGTCGGGTCGCCGCGCAGCACCTGGTCGACGTCGAACCGGATCGGGCGGTCGAGCTGGTCGTATCCGCAGGAGCGGGGCTGCCGGTCGGGCCGCCAGCGGACGAACTGGGCGGTGTGCCGGAACCGGTCGCCTTCCATCGCGTCGTAGCCGACCTCGGCGACCAGCTCCGGCCGCAGCGGCTCCCACTCCAGGCTCTTGGTGCCGGACCACCGGCTCGGCCCGCCCGGGACCCGCTGCCCGCCGGTGTGGTCGCCGTGCAGCCACGGATGCGTGGCGGCGACCTCGTCACCCCGGTACGGCGCCAGCTCGTCCAGCAGTTCCTTGCGCCGGGTGGCGGTGAACGACGCCGACACGCCGACGTGGTGCAGCACCCCCGCCTCGTCGTAGAGCCCCAGCAGCAGCGAGCCGACCACCGGGCCGGACTTGTGCCAGCGGAAGCCGGCGACCACCACGTCGGCGGTCCGGGTGTGCTTGACCTTGAACATGAGCCGCTTGCCCGGCTCGTACGGGATGTCGGCCGGCTTGGCGACCAGCCCGTCCAGCCCGGCCCCCTCGAAGATCTCGAACCAGCGGTGAGCGGTCGCCAGGTCGGTGGTGGTCTGGGTGACGTGCACCGGCGGGACCACCGCGCCGAGTGCCTCGACCAGCCGGGCGCGGCGCCGCTCGTACGGCTGGTCGAGCAGCGCCTCGTCGTCGAGGGCGAGCAGGTCGAAGGCGACGAAGTCGGCCGGGGTGGTCTCGGCCAGCATGTTCACCCGGGAGGCGGCCGGGTGGATGCGCTGGCTCAGCAGCTCGAAGTCGAGCCGGGGTTGGCCGCCCGGGCCGTCCCGGCGGATCACGATCAGCTCGCCGTCGACCGCGCACCGGGTCGGCAGCTGTGCGCGGGCCTGGGCGACGACCTCGGGGAAGTAGCGGGTGAGGGTCTTGCCGCCCCGGCTGGCCAGCTCGACCTCGTCGCCGTCCCGGAAGACGATGCAGCGGAAGCCGTCCCACTTCGGCTCGTACGTCATGCCGTCGCCGGTCGGGATCTTCGGCACGCTTCTGGCCAGCATCGGCTCGACCGGCGGGTTGATCGGCAGCTTCACCCGGCCAAGTCAACCAGATCGCCGCGACCCGGTGGGGTGGCTCGGGCGTCCCAGCCGCCCCGAACGCCCCACCAGCACCGTACCGACCGGGTGATGAGAAGGTTTTCGCAGGTCAGGGCTATGTTCGCGGGATGCGGGGCTGGGTGTGCTCCTGCTGCGGACGGTGGCAGGTGAGTGTCGAACGGGTCGGTGGGCGGTACCTGTACCGGTTGGCGTACCGGTACCGGCGGGAGGTCGGCGGGGTGGACGTGGTCGGCGAGGTGGCTGACGTGGCCGGCCTGGAACGCCTGCTGGCGACGCGTACCCCGGTGCGGCTGGCCGACCTGCGGGAGATGCCGGCGACACGGGTCGGCTGACCGGCTGCGCGACCCGCTCCGGGCATTGGTCTGACGGGGCTGCGGTTCGATCGGCTCACCACGCCGGGCGGGACGCCTCCCCGCGTACCGGGTGAGCCGATCGGCCGTTGGTACTACTGGGCCTGGCTCCTGTTACAGGGTCTTCGCGATCTCCGCCAGCACGTCGGCCGGAACCTCCACCGCCGTCTCGTGTGGCGGAATGTCGAGCTGGGAGAGGGCCTCAGGGTCGGAGATCCGCCAGCCCTGGACGACGAAGGTGCCACGGTCGGTGCGGTACAGCGACGGGCAGTTGTTGACCTGTGACTGAGCAGTCTTGCGAACAAAGGTGAGCTTCACATTCGTGCCTTTCGCTCCTTTACGCCGCTTCAGCCTGATGCCTGGCGACCTGTGACGCATTATGCAGCTATTCCGGATGATCGGGCACGGATCACCGCACCGTTTGGGCATGAATCTAGCTGAATTTTGATTCATCCACGGATCGCCCATGCTCACAGGGCGTGTCGGACTGTCCAACGGCTCGTCCGGCGCGCTCGGCAACCGCCGAAACACGCTACGTCGCTGGCGGCGGGCGCCAGCCGGTGAACCTGTTCATCGACCGCAGTGCCGTGTCCGACGGGGTGAGTCGTAGCGTGAGGTTGCGGAGCGTGACCGCGATTCGACTTTCCAGTTGTTGTCCGAACCGGCCGATCCGATATGACGCCCGGGCAATCATCTGGGAACGCGGGCGCCGCTCCCGGTCGTACCGAAGGAGCGCATTCGACACCTCGTCGGCCCCGTCCAGGAACGCGCCGAGCACCACCGCGTCCTCGATCGCCTGTGCCGCGCCCTGGCCCAGGTTCGGTGTCATCGCGTGTGCCGCGTCCCCGAGCAGCACCACCGCGCCGCGCACGTACGTCGGCAGCGGGGTGCCGAGGTGGTGGATGTCGCCGCGCAGCACGGTCGACGTGGCGTCGAGCAGTGCCGGGATCGGCGGGTGCCAGTCGCCGAACCGGTCCCGTACCGCCTGGAGTTCGTCCGGCGCGCGCTGCCCGGCCGGCGCGTTCAGCGCGGCGAACCAGTAGACCCGGCCGTCGCCGAGCGGAACCATCCCGAACTCCGCCCCGGGAGCCCAGGTGATCGCGGTCAGCAGCTCCCCACGCCAGGGGTGGTCGGTGATGCCGCGCCACGTGGTGCTGCCGACGTACGTCGGGCCGGGCACCTCGGGCCACAACCGGGAGCGGACCGTGCTGCGCAACCCGTCCGCGCCGACCACCAGGTCGGCCCGGAGGGTGTGTCGGACACCGTCGCGCAGGTACCCGACCTCGGCCGGTGGCCCGGCGAGCACGTCGACCACCTCGGCCCCGGTGACGATCGAGTCGGCCGGGAGCGCGCTGCGGAGGAGTTCGTGCAGGGTGGCCCGGTGGATGCCGAGCGACGCCGTGCCGAGCCGGTCGGCGAGGGTTGCCGCCTCGACCCGGAACAGCCAGCGACCGTCCGAGGTGCGGGCCCCGCCCGGTGTCTCGACCGCGCCGGCCGCGCGGATCCGTTCGCCGACGCCGAGCGCGTCGAGGCCGGCCAGCGCGTTGGACATCAGGGTGATGCCGGACCCGACCGTGCCGAACTCGGGTGCCCGCTCCAGGATGGTGACCCGCCAGCCCCGGGCCCGCAGGCCCAGTCCGGCGCAGAGCCCGCCGATCCCGGCGCCGACCACCACCGCCGTCCGCTCCGTCATGCCGATGCCTCCGTCCTGGTCCGCGCGCTCGTCGCGGATCCTTCTACGTCTGTAGAAAGGCATACTACGCCGGGAGCACCAACGGAGCGGAGGAGCGGTTGGCGAACACAGGTCCCGTCCGGTTCGCCGCGATCACCGACGCGGCGATCGACCTGCTGGCGGAGCAGGGGATGCGGGGACTCACCCACCGTGCGGTGGACGCCCGGGCCGGACTGCCGCTCGGCTCCACGTCGGCGTACTTCCGGACCCGCCGGGCGCTGATCGAGGCGGTGGTACGCCGCCTCGCCGACCTCGACCGCGAGGACCAGGAACGGAGTCAGCTCCCCGCCGACGAGCAGGACGGGTTCGGCGCCGCCCCGCTCGGGCCGGCCGGGCTGGACCTGCTCGCCGAACGGATCGCCGCCCTGCTCGACCACTGGCTGACCGCCGGGCGCACCCGCACCCTCGCCCGGTACGCCTGCCTGCTGGAGGCGACCCACCACCCCGAACTGCGGGAGATCCTGGCGTACGGCCGGGCGTCGAGGGCCCTGGCCCGGACGATGCTGGCGCAGGCCGGCGCGGCGGACCCGGAACGGCGGGGCGACCACTTCGTCGCCTTCGTCGACGGGCTGCTCTTCGACCGGCTGGTCGGGGCCGGGGCGCTGACCGCTCCCGCGCCCGGCAGCGAGCAGAGCCGGACCGACCTCCACCTGGCGGTCCGGACCGTGCTCTACGCGCTGACCGGCCGGGCGGCCCCGGACACCGCTGTCGTGCCCGGGCCCGCCGAACCCGGCTAGGTGCCGGTCTCTGGATCTTCGTGCCGTGTCCCTGTCGCCGTCGAGGTCCTGCCGCGACCCCGAGAGCCTTCGGAAGAGCGCCTCTCCGTCAGGTCCGCATCGTAAAGTCCCGGGGACTGACGACGCTGGCGGCGGGCGGCGTCCTGGTCGCCATCCTGATCCAGCGAAACTGGGCCCGGCGTACCAGCACCACGCCACGGGTCGCCTCCGTGACGGACGGGCGGGCGGTCGACGAACACGGCGCCCACGCCCAGCCGCGTGCCTGGGCGGTCACTGGTCAGGTGGCCTTCGTGCTGCTGCTGGTCGCGATGACCCTGGCCGCGCTCTTCGCCGCCGAGGGCCGGGACGGCACGTCGGCCCGGGCGCCGGCGGCCACCCGAGCGGCCGTACCCGCTCGACCCCGCCACCGCCCGGGCCTCCAGACGGTCAGGCGACGAGCGGGGTGTGCCCGGCCGGCACCACCTCGTCGGCGCGCGGCGGCGGCGGGGGAGTGCCGTCGCCGAACGGACGCCCGCCGAGTTCCTCCCGGCCGTGCGGGTCGAGCCAGCCGGCCAGGTCCGGCCCCACCGGTACGATCCCCGTCGGGTTGATGTCCCGGTGCACCTCGTAGTAGTGCCGCTTGATGTGGTCGAAGTCGATGGTGTCGCCGAACCCCGGGGTCTGGAACAGGTCCCGCGCGTACGCCCACAGCACCGGCATCTCGGCCAGTTTCTGCCGGTTGCACTTGAAGTGGCCGTGGTAGACGGCGTCGAACCGGACCAGCGTGGTGAAGAGCCGGACGTCCGCCTCGGTGATGGTGTCGCCGACCAGGTAGCGCTGCCCCGCGAGCCGCGCCGACAGCCAGTCCAGCCGGTCGAAGAGCCGGTGGTACGCCCGCTCGTACGCCGACTGGCTGCCGGCGAAGCCGCACCGGTAGACGCCGTTGTTCACGTCGGTGAAGATCACCTGGTTGACCTCGTCGATCTCGGCCCGCAGCGACTCCGGGTAGAGATCCGGCGCCCCCGACCGGTGGTAGGCCCGCCACTCGCCGGAGAAGTCCAGCGTCATCTGGGCGTAGTCGTTCGTCACCACCTGCCCGGTCGGCACGTCGACGATCGCCGGCACGGTGATCCCCCGCTCGTATCCGGGGAAGCGGGCGAAGAACGCCTCCTGCAGCCGCTCGATCCCGAGCACCGGGTCCCGGCCGCCCGGATCCAGGTCGAACGTCCAGCTCCTGGCGTCGTGGGTCGGCCCGGCGACCGCCATCGACAGGACGTCCTCCAGGCCGAGCAGTCGGCGGACGATGATCGTGCGGTTCGCCCAGGGGCAGGCGCGGCTCACCACCAGCCGGTACCGCCCGGGCTCCACCGGATAGCCGTCCCGCCCGTCCGCGGTGATCCGGGTCGCGATGTAGCGCTGGTCGCGGGTGAACTCCCCGCCGGGGTTCACGTAGCTGCCGCCCTCTGCTGTCTTCGACATACCGCCATCGTCGCGCAACCGGCGGACCGGCACGACAGCAGGCCGGATCCGTGCGACCCAGGACTCGTCCCGGTGGTGGTCACCGTCGCATCAGCGCGTTGATGGAACCGTAGTCCAGGGCGTCGGCGAGGGCGTGGTAGGTGCCGTCGCCGAACGCCTCCTCGGCGGCCCGCCGCGCGACCCCGTACGCCGCCTCGGCCACCGACGAGCCGAGGCTGACCCGGGCCACCCCGAGCTTCGCCAGCTCCGGCACGGACGGGGCGCCGGGTCCGGCGAGGATGTTGACCGGTGCCGGGACCTCCGCCACGAGTGTCGCGATCGTCTCCGGATCGAGCAGCCCCGGTACGAAGATCCCGTCGGCGCCGGCCGCCAGGTAGGCGGTCGCCCGGGACACCGTCTCGGCCAGACCGCCCAGGCCGCGCAGGAAGGTGTCGATCCGGGCGTTCACGTACAGCGCCACGCCGACCTCGTCCGCGGCGGTGCGGGCGGCGGCCAGCCGGGCGCACTGCGCGGCGACGTCGCGCAGTGCCGATGTGCCGTCGGCGAGCCCGTCCTCGATGTTCACCCCGACCGCACCGGCGGCCAGCACCGCCCGGACCGTCGTGCCGACCTCGTCGGGCGTGGTGCCGTAGCCGGCCTCGATGTCGGCGGTGACCGGCACCGAGACGCCGTCGACCACCCGCCGGACGAGTGCGGTGGCCAGGTCCCGGGCGAGGACGTCGCCGTCGGGCGCGCCGAGGCTCCACGCCACCCCGGCACTGGTCGTCGCCACCGCGTGGGCGCCGGCCGCCTCGACGATCCGGGCACTCGCCGCGTCCCAGGCGTTGACCAGGACGAGCGGGGTGCCGGGGGTGTGCAGTGCGCGGAACCGGGCGGCGCGGATGTGTTGATCAGTCATGTCGGCCAGTCTCCGGCCTCGCCGCCCGTCGCCGTACTCTTTGAGTTCTGGCTAAAACGTGGGGTCAGCGCCGGGCCGGAGCCCGGTGGGTACGGAGTCTGACGAAGGGGCGCCGTGGTCTCGATCGGTCTGTCCGCCGCCGCCGTGGCCCGGATCCGGTTCGCGGTCTCCTGCCTGTGGGAGGTCGCCGCCAGCGTGCGGGTGCTGCGCGACACCGGCGACCACGCGATCCACCTGCCGTGGGCGAACCGGGTCCGCCCCCGGCTCGTCGCGGCCGGCCTGGTGGGCGCGGACTCCCACGGCACGCGCTCCGACGGCGGCCTGTTGTGGCAGCTCGTCCCGGCCGGGCCGAGGTACCTGCCGGACTTCCTGACCCCGCCACCGCAGGGGCTGACCCCGGACCTCACCACCGAGCTGGCCGTGCTGCGGGCCACCCCGCCCGAGGTGGTCCGGACCGACCTGGACCTGTACGACGGCACGCCGTCCCCGGCGGTGCGTGCCCTGCGCGCCGACCCGGCGGAGGGGCTGCGTCGACTCGCCGACGAGATCACCGAGTACTGGCGGATCGCGCTCGCCCCGGACTGGGCGCGGATCCGGCTCCTGCTCGACGCCGAGGTCCAGCACCGGGCCCGCCGGCTGGCCGAGGACGGCGCCGGAGGGCTGCTCAACGACCTCCATCAGCGGGTCCGCTGGGAGGGCGAGACACTGTCGATCGCCCAACGCCATTGCACCGCCGCCGACGTACCGGACGGCAGTGGGCTCGTCCTGGTCCCGTCGGTTTTCGTCTGGCCCTCGGTGCTCAGCGTGGCCCAGGGCGCGCTGCCGCAGCTCGCGTACCCGGCCCGGGGCGTCGGCACCCTCTGGGAGGCGGGCCCGCGCGCCTCCGACGCCCTCGGCGCGGTACTCGGCCGGGGCCGGGCCCGGCTGCTCGTGGAGATGCGGGCACCGGTGTCGACGACGGAACTGGCCCGGCGTACCGGGATCTCGGCCGGCGGGGTGTCGCAGCACCTGGCCGTACTGCGGGCCGCCGGGCTGGTGGCGACCCACCGGGCCGGCCGGAGTGTGCTCAACGTCCGGACCACCGTCGCCGACGCGCTGCTCTCGGTCGCCGGCTGATTCGGCGGGCCGCACGGACCGGCGGTGGCGGTGCACAGACCGACTCCAGCCAGGTCGCACGTCGGGCACCGAATGCCCGGTCGACCGGGCACGCTCCACCGTGGCCGGCGCTGAAAGGCGGGTCTGGTCCGGCCTCCGCCCACATTCCGTAACACCGGATGTCTTGATCATGATCTGCTCCGCCCACAAGATGATCAAGCTCCGGTGTGGACGGCCCCTGGCGGCCGGGCACCCCGGGCCGGCGGCACCGGGCATCCCGGCGCGCCGACGCCGGCGCCGCGAACCGATCGGGCGCCGCTGGAGTGGGAGGAACGTTGTCAGTACGACGATCACGTCGAGGACCGGGTCGGGGTGTACTCCGACCCGCGGTCGCCGTCGCGGCGGCCGTTGTCCTCGGCCTGACGGCCCAACCGCCGGCCGCGAACGCGGCCCCGGCAGGAGCCACAGTGGACGGCCAGGTACGCGCCGAGCTGTCCGCCAAGGGCCACACCAGCTTCCTGGTCTACCTCAGGGAACGGGCGGAACTGGACGCGGCGGCGGGACTGCCCGACCGCGACGCCCGGGCCGTCGAGGTGCACCGGCAGCTCACCAGCACCGCGGAGCGTACCCAGAAGGGACTGCGTGGCCTGCTGACCCGCAAGGGGGCGAAGTACACCCCGTACTGGATCGCCAACGCGGTGCGGGTCGAGGGTGACCGGGCGCTGCTCGACACCATCGCCGCCCGTCCCGAGGTCGCCCGGATCGAGCCGGTACGGTCGTACCGCCTCGAGGAGCCGCAGCCGGAGAAGACCACGGACAGGGCCGCCACGACCGGCGCCGAGTGGGGCGTCAAGAGCGTCGAGGCACCCCGGGTCTGGGACGAGTTCGGTGACCGTGGCGAGGGCATCGTCGTCGCCAACATCGACGGCGGGGTGCAGTACGATCACCCGGCCCTGGTCGGTTCCTACCGGGGCAACAACGGTGACGGCACCTTCAGCCACGACTACAACTGGTACGACCCGAGCGGGGTCTGCGGCCAGTTCGGGTTCGCGCCGTGCGACACCGGCGGCCACGGCACCCACACGATGGGCAGCATGGTCGGTGACGACGGCGCCGGCAACCAGATCGGCGTCGCCCCCGGCGCCACGTGGATGGCGGCCAAGGCCTGTGAGCGCGAATGGTGTTCGGACGCCTCGCTGCTGCTGGCCGGCCAGTGGATGCTCGCCCCGACCGACCGCAACGGCCAGAACCCCCGGCCCGACCTGCGGCCGGACATCGTCAACAACTCGTGGGGCGGCGGCCAGGGCGCGCTGTGGTACCGGGAGACCGTCGACGCCTGGCGTGCCGCCGGCATCTTCCCGGTCTTCTCCGCCGGCAACTCCGGCCCCGCCTGCAACACCGCGAACTCGCCGGGCGACTACCCCGAGTCGTACGCGGTCGGCGGCTACAACTCGGCCAACCAGGTCTACCAGCAGTCCAGCCGGGGCAGTTCGGCGGTGGACGGCGGGATCAAGCCGAACATCTCCGCGCCCGGCGAGAACGTCCGGTCCAGTTGGCCCGGCGACGGGTACGCGACGATCAGCGGTACCTCGATGGCGGCCCCGCACGTCTCCGCGACGGTGGCCCTGGTCTGGTCCGCCGCGCCGAACCTGCGCCGGGACGTCGCCGCCACCGAGAAGCTGCTGGGCGAGACCGCGACCGACGTCGACGCGACCGAGTGCGGCGGCACCGCCGCCAACAACAACGTCTTCGGCGAGGGGCGGCTCAACGCGTACCAGGCGGTGCTCAAGGCGCCGCGCGGCGCGGTCGGTCGGGTCACCGGCCGGGTCACCGACTCGGCCACCGGCGACCCGCTGCCCGGTGTGGAGTTGGCCGCCGGCGACACCCGTACGGTGAGCGGAACCGACGGCGACTACACCCTGACCCTGCCACTCGGCGAGCACACCGTCACCGCCACCGCGTACGGCTACACCGGCCAGAGCGTTGCGGTGACCCTGCCCGAGCGCGGCGCGACCACCGCGAACTTCGCGCTGGCGCCCCGGGCGATGGTGACCGTGTCCGGAAAGGTGGTCGACGGCTCCGGACACGGCTGGCCGCTCTACGCCACGGTCGAGGTCGCCGGCCGTCCCGGCGGGCCGGTCCGCACCGACCCGATCACCGGCAGGTACTCGTTCACCGTGCCGGCCGACAGCACCTACACCGTGACCACCACGGCGAGCCGGTCCGGCTACCGGAAGGCCACCAGCACGGTGAAGGTGGCCGGTGAGGACAGGACCCTCACCGTCAAGGTCCCGGTCGACCACGGCTGCACCGCCGCGGGCTACTCCGGCAGCTGGTCCGCGCCGCTGTCCGGCACCGAGACCTTCGACGGCACCGACGCGCCGGCCGGTTGGTCGGTGGTGAACCGGACCGAGCATCCGGGCTGGACCTTCAACGACCCGGGCCGGCGGGGCAACCAGACCGGCGGCACCGGCAACTTCGCGATCGTCGACAGCTTCGTCCAGGGGCTCGACGCCAGCCAGGACACCGACCTGGTCTCCCCGGTGTACGACTTCACCGCCGTCCGGGCGCCGTACCTGCGGTTCAACAGTGACCTGTACGCGACCGCGGGCGACGACGCGGGTGACGTCGACGTCACCACCGACGGCGGAAAGACCTGGACCAACGTCTGGCACGGGGACGACTGGCGACGCGGTCCGGTCCAGGAACTGGTGCCGCTGGAGGCGGCCGCCGGCAAGGCGAAGGCGCAGCTGCGGTTCCGCTACGGCGCGACCTTCGGCTGGTGGTGGGGGGTGGACAACGTCGAACTGGTCGACCGGGTCTGCACCCCGACACCGGCCAGCCTGGTCGCCGGCTTCGTCACCGACCGGAACACCGGCGCGGGGCTCAACGGGGTCACCGTGGTCAGCCCGGACGCGCCGGCCGAGCGGGCGGTCACCCTGGCGACCCCGGAGGACCCGAACATCGACGACGGGTTCTACTCGTTCGTCTCCACCCTGACCGGGACGCACCCGGTCGAGGCGAGCCTGCTGCCGTACCAGCCGGAGCCGAAGGACGTCGTGTTCACCACAGACCGGCTGAACAGGGCGAACTTCGCCCTCAAGGCGGGTCGGATCTCGGTCAGCCAGAGCGGCGTCGAGGTGAACCAGCCGTACGGCAGCACCCGGAGCACCACGCTGACCGTCAGGAACACCGGCAGCGCCCCGGCGACGGTCGAGACGCTGGAACGGGCCGGCCGCTCCGAGGTGCTCGCCCAGCACGGGGCACCGCTGGCGGACCGGAAGGTCACCGGCGTGAAGAGCATGACCGGGTTCGGTACCGGTACCGGGGCCACCTCCCCGGCCGCGCCAGCCGGCACGTCCGCCACGGACGAGCTGGCCTGGAGCCGGATCGCGGGTGCTCCGGCGCAGGTCTTCGACAACGCCGCCGTCACCATCGGCGGCAAGGTCTACTCGGTCGGCGGTGGCGCCGGCACCGGGACGGAGCGGTCGACCTGGGTCTACGACCCGGCGACCAACATCTGGAGCGGCCTGGCGCAGATGCCCCGGGGCCGGAGCAAGCCCTCCGCGGCAGCGGTGGACGGCAAGCTCTACGTGATCGGCGGCTGGTCCGCCGACGGCGTACCCGTGCCGACCGTGGACGTCTTCGACCCGGCACAGGGCACCTGGAGCACCCTCGTCGGCCTGAGCAACCCGGCCCCCCGGGCCGCGGCCGGTACGGCGGTGGTCGACGGCCGGATCGTCATGGTCGGCGGCTGCGCCGACGGGGACTGCACCGAGAGCGACGACGTGCTGATCTTCGACCCGGGCAGCCGTACCTTCCGCACCGGGGCGGACTATCCGACGGGTGTGGCGTACCTGGCCTGCGGTGGCATCGGCGGTGCCGTGTACTGCGCCGGCGGGGTCGCCGACCGGACCTACCGGAGCACGTACGGCTACGACCCGGCCACCGACGTCTGGACACCGCTGCCGGATCTGCCGTTGGACCTGTGGGGGGCGCAGACCGCCGTCGCCGGCGACCTGCTGATCCTGGCCGGCGGCATGACGGCCAACTCGACCGTGGTGACCAACCGGACCGTCGGGTACGACCCGGTCGCCCGGGCCTGGCGGGACCTGCCGAACGTCGGGGTCGCCGTCTACCGGGGCGCCATGACGTGCGGGGTGTTCAAGATCGGTGGCGGCAGTGACCTGGTCACCGCCGAGGCCGAGCGGCTCACCGGCCTGGGTGACTGCGACACCGGCGGCCTGTCGTGGTTGGCGACCACCCCGACCGGCTTCACCCTGGCCCCGGGCGCGTCGAAGACGGTCACGGTCACCCTGACCGCGACCGCCGAGGCGGGCATCGGCCAGCCCGGCACCTACCGCGCCGAGTTCGGGTTCACCTCCGACACCCCGTACGCCACGCCGGCGGTCGCGGTGAAGGTCGGCGTCTCGCCGCCGGCAGACTGGGGCAAGATCCAGGGCACCGTCACCGGACAGAGCTGCTCCGGCCAGCGGCTGTCGCTGCCGGCCGGTGTCCGGCTCAACCTGGCCGGTGGCGGTGGCGCCACCGGGTACTCGACCCAGGCGGACGGCCAGGGGCACTACGCCTACTGGCTGCCGGCCGGGACGTACCAGGTGGTGGTCAGCCGGGACGGTTGGCTCCCGACGGTCAAGCGGCAGACGGTCAGCGCCGGCTTCACGCTGACGTACGACGTCATGCTTACCCCGTCCTCGCCCTGCCCGACCCGACCGGGTGGCATCTGACCGGGTCACCGGTCCGGTGCTGACCCTTTCCTGACGGCGACGCCGCTCTCCTGACCGGAGGCCGTCGCACCGGTGGCCGCCGGACCCGCGGGTCCGGCGGCCACCGTCGTACGCCAGCACGGCCGGCAGGCCCGCGTCGACCCGACGGTGACGCGGACCGGTCACCCGGGGAACGGCCGACCGGCTCAGTAGCGGGCGAAGGAGCGGATCGGCATCCGGGGGCCGAACCGGGGCGCGTGCAACCCGCCCGCCGTCAACAGCAGGCAGACCCGCCCCCGGTGACCCTGGTACGGCGCCAGCAGCGCCAGCATCCGGCTGTCGTCGCCGCGTGCCTCGCCGGCCAGCGCCCAGGCGACCATGTTCGGGATGTGGTAGTCGCCGACACTGACCGCGTCCGGGTCCCCGAAGACGGTCCGGACCACCTCGGCCGCCGTCCACGGCCCGATCCCGGTGATCGCGGTCAGCCGCCGGGTCGCCTCGACCGCGTCGACGCAGCGCTCCAGCCGGTCCGCCACGGCCGCCGCCCGGCGCAGCGTGTCGGCCCGCCGCTGCTCCACCCCGAACGGATGGAACACCCAGTACGGCGCGGCGGCGATCGCCTCCGGTTCGGGTGGGGTCCAGAGCCCGCGTACCGGGCCGGGAGCCGGTGCGCCGAAGTGCCGGACCGTCGCCGCGTACGCCCGGTACGCCTCCTGGCCGGTGACCTTCTGCTCCAGGATCGCCCGGAGCAGTCGTGGGAAGAGTCGGCCGGTCGCCGGCAGTCGGAGTCCACGGTGGGTCCGGGCCAACTGGTCCAGTACCGGGTGTCCGGCGACGAGTTCGGCGAAGCCGGTCAGGTCGTCGCGGAGCCCGGCGACGGCGTCGGCCCGCTCGACCACCCATTCCGCCCCGGGTCCGTACCCTTCGGCGACCAGTTCGGCACCGACCCGGCGCAGCCCGAGCGTGCCCGGCCCGGCCGGGGTACGGGTGGCCCACCAGAAGGTCCCGTCGACGAACCGGGCACACGGGTCGTGTACGCCCATCGCCAGGAGCCGCAGCGAGCCGGCGGCGTGGTAGCCGGCCGGTGGCTGCAGTACCCGACCCACCGTCGGCGCTGTCCCGGTCACCCGGACACTCTGCCACGCCGGGCTGCCCGGACGTGTCACGGCGCCGGGACGGTGACTCTCGGCGCCCCGGCCGAACCCGGGGCCGGGGCGCCGAGAGTTCCCGGACAGGTCAGGCGGCACAGACAGCACGGCACCGGAACGCCTGTCGCGTTCCGGTGCCGTCCGGCCTGGAATTGGTCAGGTGTCTCCGACCCGGTCCGTCGGTGCCGTCCTCCCCTCGGTGCGCTGTCGTCGGACTCACCTGGCGGCGGTGACGGTGGGGACCAGCAGACCGCCGGGATGGGGGTGCGGGATTCGCCGAAGCGTTTCGCCGCCCAGGCCGGGCCGGGCTCAGCCGGCGTGGGTCACCG
Source organism: Plantactinospora sonchi (assembly GCF_036422035.1). Classification (NCBI taxonomy): domain Bacteria; kingdom Bacillati; phylum Actinomycetota; class Actinomycetes; order Micromonosporales; family Micromonosporaceae; genus Plantactinospora; species Plantactinospora sonchi. The sequence continues at coordinate 14,854 of NZ_JAZGQK010000033.1, read as the reverse complement.
GACGGTGACCCGGACCACGTCGAACGCCGGGACCTGGTTGGCGCGGGCCATCATCGGCACCCGGTGCGAGCCGTCACCGGCCCAGACCGCGCACTGCGCCACGCCACGCTCGGTCAGGCCCGGCACGGTCACCGTCACGGTGTCCGGCTCGGCGCCGCCCTGGCCGTCCTCGGTCGCCACGAAGAACGCCGGGACCGGCGCCGGGTCGGGCGCGTTCCGGTTGCTGGTCAGCATCCGGCAGGCCGAGTGGAAGTGCCCACGGACCAGGCCGTCCTCGGTCAGGAAGGAGCTCTCCAGGTAGTAGCCACCCCGCCCGGCCGGCAGGAACCGGTCACGGACCAGGTTGCGGGTGCTGACCTGGAGGGTGAAGGACTGGTTCCGGCGCACCGACTGCGGCGCGGAGGTGATCAGCAGCGACGGGTTCTTCTCCGGCGCGGCGACCTCACCGAACGCGGTGCCGACACAGCGGTCGCCGTTCTGGAAGCCGTCGTGCGCCTGCAGATCGCTGCCGGAGCAGTTGTTGCCCAGCGGCTCCAGCGGAGGAGCCGGGCTGGCCGGCGTGGTGCTGGTGGAGGACGTCCCGGGGCTGGGCGCGCAGTTCGCGCTGCCCGGGTTGCCGCCCCGGCCGCGCTGGCCCAGCGGGGCACCCCCCTGCTGCCCGTCACCAGGGTGCTGGATCGCGCCGTGGTCGTGGTACGACCCGGTGGCCGGGCTGGCGGCGGTGCCCGGGTTGCTGGCCGTGGTCGACGCCGAGGGGTCGACAGCGGGAGCGTTCGCGTCCGCCCCGGCCGCCGCGGACGGGGACGGCGCGGCGGTGGCCGGGTTGCTCGCGGTCGGGCACGGTTTGGCCTTGGGTGGGCGACCGAAGGTGCCCGCGTTGGAGACCTGGGTGACCGCGATGATGGCGCCGAACACGCCCAGCGTGGCCAGCACGGCGATCAGGCGCTTGTTACGGGGGGGACGGTTCGAGCGCCGCCGTGAGGAGCGGACGGGGGTGTTCTTCACGTGGTGCCACCTCTTTCTGCAGAGGGTTCGGTGAGCGCGGTCGGTTCAGCCGGACCTGGCGGGACGCCGACGGCCAGGGAAGCCGCCGGACTCGGAATGTGGAGCGTGGCGCCGGCCGGGAGGGCAGCGGGGATTTGTACGCCGACGGACGCGTCAGGGGGTGCGTCCGGGCCGGTGCCCCGGCGGCAGGCGAACCGGGCGACCGGTTGGCGGGGTCGTCGATGACGATCGTGGTCGCCGGGCGGCAACCCGTAAATCGTCACCATCTTCCTGCCTTCCGAAAATAATCGATCGGTAACGCTGCGAAAAACCTACGGAATACGTCGCCGGAGAGTCAAACCGAGGTGGCCCAGATAGGGATTATTTAGGGTCCACTTAAAAGGAATTTATGTTTTGGTCCGGCCGGGGTCGACGCGGCCGGTGGCGGGCCGCCCGGGGGTGCCGTGACGCCGGCCGGAGACCGGTCCGGCGTCACGGCCGGGGGAGGCGGACGTTGCCGCGTGCCGCGCCCCGGATCGTGCCGGCGGCCGGCCGCGCCCACTGTGGCAACGACCGGCCGCCGGAGCTGGCGGACGGTGCCTGGTCATCCGGTGCCGGCGGTACGGCTCGTCCGTCGGCGTCGTGACCGGCGGTGACCCGTGTCGTACCGTCCGCTCTGGACCCCGAATCGCCCCGGCCGGCTGCGGCCCGATACGTCCGCTGGCGCCCTTGTTCCGGGCCGATTTGGTTATCCGGCCACCCGTGGGGCCGAGGCGGACACGATCCGTCCACAGCGGACGCGACGGCGGCCTCGACGGCCGTACGGTGACGTCCGGTGCGGCCGGCGGGGTGGTGATCGTGCCACCCGTACGACCGGGGCCGACCGCGACGCCGGCCGGCTCGGCGGCGGAGGATTCGCAGGTCGCGGACGTGACCGGTGCGCGGCCGGCCGGGACGGAGTCGTCGCGTCCCAGCGCTGCCACGTGGTCTCCTCCCGCTCACCCGGTCGTCGGCAGGTACGCGACGCGGCGGCCACCGGATCAAATGATTCACCGTGGACAATCTCACAGCGAATCGTTGAACCGGCTGGCCGGCGGATACGTGTCCATTAGGTGGCGTCGGGGTCGTCGCCGCATATTCTCATTGGTGCCGGTGGCGGGTTGTCCACCGATTTCACGGGCACAATTATCCGCCGGGTGTCCGCACTGACACGATCCGTGTCGCGGTGCGCCCGGCGCCCGGCGCCGAGCCGACGGACGGGTCGGGCCTGCGGGAGCCCGGGGCGGGCGGCGCGGCCCGGGGCCGATCAGAGCGACAGCGTCACCAGTGGTGTGGCCTCACCCCGGTCGTTGACCTCCTCCACCCGGATCCCCTCGATCCTGGTCCGCTCGGTGGCGCTGGAGGCCTGGAGCATCAGTGGTTGCTTCTGCGCCGCGGTGCCGTACCCGGCGGGCGGCACCGACCAGCTGGAGATGACCTCGGCCGGTCCGGACTCGGGAAGCAGCACCAGCCGGCAGACCCGCGGCCCGGAGAGGCCGCTGAGCGCGAAGAAGACCCGGGTGCCGAAGGGCCGCGACTCCACGACGAAGTCGGCGTGCACCCCGGAGGTCCGGTCGGTGGTGTCGAACCGCTCACCGTCCGGCGAGCCGGGACGACCACTCGGCCACGGATCACCCGGAGTGCCGGGCGGCTGGGCGGTCACGTCCGGGCCGACGGACCGGGCGCCGGCGAAGAACCCCAGCCCGGTCAGCATCGCCAACAGCACGATTCCGGCCGCGAGGGTGTAGAGCCGTCGGCTGCGGGCCCGCCGCCGGTCCTCGCCGACCGCTGCCAGCACCCGCTCGAAGTGCGGGCTGTCCGTGTCGTACTCCTCGACTGCCACGAGGTCCCGGCCGTCCACCTCGCCGAGCAGGTCGACCACCGGCAGCAGCGACTCCAGCTCCACGGCGCAGGTGTCGCACCCGGCCAGGTGCTCTTCGAACCGGCTGCTGTCCCGCTCGTCCAGCACGCCGAGCGCGTACGACGCGACGTCCCGGTGCGCCTCCCCGGTCACCCTGTCACCCCCCGCTCCTGCAGGGCGGAACGCAGCGCGCGCAGCGCGTAGTAGACCCGGGACTTGGCGGTCCCGAGTGGCAGTCCCAGCTCGGCGGCCGCCTCCGGCACCGTACGTCCCTGGAAGTACGTCGCCACCAGCACCTCCCGGTGCGGCTGGCTCAGCGTACGCAGGGCGTCCGTGACCGTCATCGTCCGAAGTACCCGGTCGGTGGCGTCCGATTCGGAGAACCCGTCCAGGTCGCGGTCGTACGTCTCGGCCGGACGGGCCTGCTCGCTGCGGTGGTCGTCGATGACGATCCGCCGTGCGACGGTGACCAGCCAGGGGCGCAGGGACTGACCGTTCGCGCCGAGCCGGTCCGCGTTGCGCCAGGCCCGGAGCAGGGTCTCCTGCACCACGTCCTCGGCCCGTTGCCGGTCACCGCCGGTCAACCGCAGCACGAACATCAGCAGGGGCTTGGCGTGTTCCTCGTACAGCAACCGGACAAGCTCGTCGGAATGCTGGGTCTTGGCCGGTTCTGCGTGGTGGCGGCCGGCAGCCGGTCGCGACGTCACCGGCTCATCATTCCGGTCCACGGGCCGCGCGTCGAGACCTTTGCGGTACCGAATTGACCGGCGATGCGCCGTCGAGCACATTCGCCCCGGCATGACCCGGTCGCCGCGCCAACCGTCGGCTACCGCCTGCATCACAGCCATACCTCCGCGTCGAACATGTCGTACGCCACCGGTCCGGGCCCACGGTGGGGCCGTCCCTGCATACGGATTTCGGGCCGGCTCGGATCAACGGCCGCGCCGGGAACTTCACCGGGGCTCCGGTGGCGAGGCGTCGGCGGTCCGGAGCCCGGCCGGCGGCGCCGGGGCAACTCCGGGCCCGGGGGCCGGGGGCCGGACCAACGGTCGACGTGGCGGGTGTCCCGTGGGGTCAGCGGGCGACGTGAAGGGTGTCCGGCGGGGTCAGCGGGCGACGTGGAAGGTGCCGGGCGGCGGCGGCATCGACGGCTGCGCGGCGCTGTCGGGGACCACCCGGGCCTCGGCCGCGAAACGCTCCAGCTCGCCGCCGTGCAGCACCCGGCCGGGAAACCAGTCCCCGGCGGCGCGCCGGGTCAGGTCGGCCACCGGCAGTCCGGTCCGGGCGGCGACGAGGACCAGGTTGCCGTACCGCCGGCCGCGCAGCACCGCCGAGTCGGCGACCACGCAGATCTCCGGCAGCACCGTCCGCACCGTGGCGACCTGGGCCCGGACGTGTCGCAGCGGCGGCCCGTCCGCGATGTTCACCAGGTAGGTGCCGTCCGGCCGGAGCACCCGGGCCGCCTCGGCGGCGAACTCGACCGACGTCAGGTGTGCCGGCGTCCGCGCACCGGCGAAGACGTCCGCCACGACCAGGTCGTACGCCGCGTCCGGTGCCGAGGCGAGCACCGCGCGGGCGTCACCCACCCGGACCCGCAGCCGGGGGTCGGCCGGCCAGGGCAGCTCCCGCCGGACCAGTTCCACCAGCGCGGCGTCGACCTCCACCACCCGCTGGGTGGAGCCCGGTCGGGTGGCCGTGACGTACCGGGGCAGGGTCAACGCGCCACCGCCGAGGTGCAGCACCCGCAGCGGCTCCCCGGGCGGGGCGGCGAGGTCGATGACGATCGCCATCCGGCGGACGTACTCGAACTCCAGATGGGTCGGGTCGGTCAGGTCGACGTGCGACTGCGGCGCCCCGTCCACCAGCAGGGTGTACGCGTGCGGCCGGTCCGGGTCGGGGGAGACCTCCGCCAACCCGCCGTCGACCCGTGCCGCGATCAGATCGGTCCGCCTCTTCCGCCCCACTGATCAAGTGTACGGAGGAAAGCGCCTGGTCAACCGAGCAGGACCGGAAGTGGCCCTTGCCCGGTCAGCGGATGGGGGCGGCCCGGCCGGGCGGACCGGCGGTGGCGAAGGTCAGCGCCCGGTGCAGCAGTCGGCCGTCGCCGAGCCGGGCGCGCAGCCGGCGCTCCAGCCCGGCGATCGGGATCAGGTTCTGCGGGGCCCGGGGGTCCTTGTAGGCGGTGGAGGCGAACCGGGGGAGCGTGACCAGGGACAGGTCGGCGAGTTCGATCGCCTCCCGCTCGTCGAGGTCGGCCGAGCACTCCACCCGGACGATCCCGGCCCACGGACCCCGGGCCGCTCCGGGCAGCCGCAGGTACCACGAGTAGCCGCCCCACGCCGTGCCGAGCCGGAAGACCGGGGACCGTTCCCGGGCCCGCAACCCGGTCACCACCGCGCTCAGCCGGGCGTCCAGGTACTGGCTGTGCTGCGTCTTGATGTAGCCGATGGTGCGGGGCAGCTGCCGCCGGTTGCGCAGCGGCCCGTCGACGACCAGCAGGTCGCCGTCGTCGCGTACCGCGCCGGACACCTTGACCTCCAGCGCGGTCAACGGACCCTGGACCGCCGCCGGCAGCTTGCTCAACTCGCCGCTGCCGCCGAGCCGGTGCACGGCGTACCGGATCTGCCCGGCGAGCACGTCCCCGGCCGACGGGCTGGCGGTGAACAGACCCCGCTCGACCTGTGCGCCGGCCAGCTCCGCCGCGCCCCGGCGCAGGTCGCACCGGACCACTCCGGCCGCGTACGAGGCGGCGATCCCCGGGTACGCCCCGCCGTCCGGTTCCTCGATCCACAGGCTGGCGTCGATCCGGCGTACCCCGTCCACCAGCAGGACGACGTCCGGCGCCTCGACCCCGTCCGGTGCGGGTACCGGCCGCCACTCGTCCGGTGGCAGTTCCACCCCGGCGTCGACCTGGGCACTGCTCGGCGCCGCCGGACCGCCCGCCGCCTCGAACGACGCGCCGTACGCCGGGTCCCAGGCATCGACGTAGAGCCGGGGCCGGTCGGTCCGGAAGCCCGGCTCCGCGCCGCCCGGGTTCACCGGCCGACCCGTTCCACGTGGGCGCCCCGGGCGTCCTTGCGGACCTCGAAGCGCACCGGGATCCGTTCGGCCAGTGCCGGTACGTGGGTGACCACCCCGACCATCCGGTCGCCCCGGGCGGCCAGGTTCTCCAGGGTGGCGGCGACGGTGTCCAGGGTCGCCGCGTCGAGGGTGCCGAAGCCCTCGTCGAGCACGATCGACTCCAGGCTGGCGGTGGTGGTCGACATCCCGGCGAGCTGCTCGGAGAGGGCCAGCGCCAGCGCCAGCGATGCCTGGAAGGTCTCCCCGCCGCTCAGCGTCCGCACGTTGCGGCGCAGCCCGGCGTCGTGGTGGTCGACCACGAAGAACTCGCCCTTGTCGTGACCGAGGTCGTACTGCCCGCCGGTGAGTTCCCGAAGGATCCGGGAGGCGCCGTCGACCAGCAGGTCGAGCGCCTCGGCGAGCAGCCAGCGTTCGAAGTTGTTCGCCCGCAGGTGTCCGGCGAGGGTCCGGGCGACCTGACTCTCCCGTTCGTGACCCGCGCGCTGCTCGGTCAGCTCCCGGGCCTGCTCGCGGCGCTCCTCCAGGCGGCGGTGTTCCGCCTCGGCCCGTTCCACCGCGACCGCCGCCAGCCGGACCGGGTCGTGGTCGGTGGCCGGCGCGTCCAGCCCGGCGGCGGTGAACAGCGCGCCGATCCGGGCCAGCACGGCGTCGGCCTCGGCGTGCGCCGCGTCGACCGCCTCGACCGCGGTGGCCCGGCCGGCCCGGCGCTCGTCGGCGGCCCGGGCCGCCCAGTCGCAGAGCCCGGTCCAGGCGGCGGCCACGTCGTCCCGCTCGGCGGCCGGCGGGCCGAACCGGGCGACCGTGTCCCGGACCGTGTCGAAGGTCCGCCAGACGCCGCGCAGCCGTTCCTCGGCGGCGTCGACGCCGGTCCGCGCCCGCCGGGCGGCGTCCCGGGCGGCCCGGACGGCGCCCCCGGCGGCCTCCAGGTCCCGACGCAGCCGGTTGATGCCGTCGAGTTCCCGGCGCAGCGCGGCCGGGCCGGGGGAGCCGGCCAACCGGTCGTCCAGTTCGGCGAGCCGGGCGGTGAGCTGCTCGTGTCGGGCCCGGGCCGCGTCCAGGGTGCGTTCCAGGTCGCGGGCGGCCCGCTCCCGTTCGGCGACCAGCCGGTCCGCCGCGTCGGCGGCGGCCCGGGCGGCCTTGCCGGCCGCCTCGGCGGCCGGCACCGCCGAGCCCGCCGGCAGCGCCGGCACCTCGGTCACCGGCTGGGCACAGACCGGGCATGCCACGCCGGCGTGCAGGTGCGCCCGGAGCGCGGCGGCCCGGTCGGCGGTCTGCGCCTCCTGGTACGCGGCCCGGGCCTCCTCCAACTCTTGGGCGGCCCGCCCGGCGGCGGACCGGGCCTTCTCGAGCGCGGCCGCCGCGGCCCGGTGGTCGGCCTCGGCGGCCGCCGACGCCTCGGCCAGCGCGGTCGCCTCGGCGGCGGTCCGGTCCCGGTCCGCGTGCTCCTGCTGGCGCAGCCGCAGCGCGGCCGGGTCGCCGGCGGCAGTGAGTTCGCCGCGAAGTTTCTCCTCGCGTTCCTCGGCGACCGCCACCGCGGCGGTCGCCTCGGCTGCCTCGGCCCGCGCCGACGCGACCGCCTCGGCGACCGTGGCCAGGTCGGCCGGGGGCCGGACCCGGGCGAGTTCCGCGAGTTCGGCGTCGAGCGCGGCGAGTGCCTGCTCGGCGGCGCCGGCCGCCGTCCGGGCCCGCCGCAGTTCGGGTACGGCCGCGTCGACCTCGGCGGCGAGGCCGCGTACCTCCTCGACCCGGGTCGACGCGGCGGCCAACGCCTCGTCGTCGGCCCCGGTGAGTCCGGCGAGGACCCGGTCGACGGCGGTGAGTGCCGCCTCGGCCTTTCCGGCCCGGGTGGTGGCGAGCTTCTGAATGTCCTCGTAGACGCCGAGGCCGAGCAGGTTGACCAGGATCTGCTGCCGGGTGGCCGGCTTGGCGTGCAGGAAGTCGGCGAACTGGCCCTGCGGCAGCAGGACGCAGCTGGTGAACTGCTCGTACGGCAGCCCGACGGCGTCCAGCACCGCCTCGTCCATCTCGGCCGGGGTGCCGGCGATCACCTCGCCGAGGTCGTCCGGGCTGAGCCCGGTGTCGAGCTTGGTCACGTCGAAACCGGGCGGCATCAGCTGCAGCCCGGCGTTGCCGGTCTTCACCGTGCCCCGGCTGTCCCGCCGGACCACCCGGGTCGCCACGTACCGGGCGCCGGCCGACTCGAAGACCAGCCGGACCCGGGCCTCGCTGGCGGACGGGGCGAGCGCGTTCGCCAGCCCCCGGGCACCGCCCCAGCGTGGCACCGTCCCGTAGAGCGCGAAGCAGATCGCGTCGAGCACGCTGGACTTGCCGGCCCCGGTCGGGCCGACCAGGGCGAAGAAGTCCGCGTCGGTGAAGTCGACGGTGGTGGCGTCCCGGAAGGCGGTGAAGCCGGCCAGGTCGAGCCGGAGCGGACGCACTATTTGGTCGCCTCCTCGTAGAGCTCGTCGAACAGTTCGCGGACTCCGTCGTCGGCGTGCCCCCGGCTGTCCAGGTAGTCGCCGAAGAGTTCCCGGGGCGAGCGGCCGGCACGCTGGGCCGCCCGGCCGGCACCCGGCGCGGGCAGCAGGTCGGGGTCGATCCGTACCTCCAGTGCCCGGGGGAGCAGTTCCTGCACCTCCTCGCGCAGCCCGGCCCGGGGGGCCTCCCGGACGTACACCCGCAGCCAGGCTGTGGGGTCGGCGAACCGCGCCAACTCCGCCAGCGTGCCGCGTACGGTGCGCAGCGGCGCGGCGCCGGTGATCGGCACCTCCCGCACCTTGGCCGAGGTGGCGGTGCTCACCTCGACGATCGTCACCGACGGGATGTTCTCCTCCTCGCCGAAGTCGACGGCGAGCGGGCTGCCGCTGTACCGGATCGGGCAGGGGCCGAGCACCGGCTGGGCCCGGTGCAGGTGGCCGAGTGCCACGTAGTGCGCGCTGCCGGGGAAGACGGTGGACGGCACCGCGTAGTTGAGTACGGTGTGCGCCTCCCGCTCACCGCCGCCGGTACGGGCCCCGGCCACGGTCAGGTGCGCGGTGACCAGGTGCACCCGGTCGGCCGAGTCGAAGCCCTCGGTGAGCCGGCCGAGCAGCCGCCCCACGTGGTCGGCGTACGTCTGCACCGCCTCGGCGGCGGTCAGCTCGTACATCTCGACGGCGCGGACCGCGTACCGCTGGGACAGGAACGGCAGGGCGACCAGCCGCCACGGCTCCCCGTCGGCGGTGCTGCCGTCGATGACGTGCTCGGCCGGGGTGTCCCGGACCCCGCCGCGCAGCGCGATCCCGGCGGCCTCGGCCCACGGCCGCAGTGCGTCCAGCGCCGGACCGTTGTCGTGGTTGCCGCCGATCGCCACTACCTGGGCGCCGGTCCGGCGCAGCGCGGACAGCGCCCGGGTGACCAGCCGGGTCGCCTCCGGGGTCGGCGCGGCGGTGTCGTAGAGGTCACCGGCGACGATCACCAGGTCGGGTGACTCGGCCTGGGCGACCTCGACCAGTTGGGCCAGCGCGTCCTTCTGCTCGCCGAGCCGGGACTGTCCCTTGAGGACCTTCCCGACGTGCCAGTCGGAGGTGTGCAGGATCTTCACACGCGTCCCTAGGGGGCTAGAAGGGGATGTCGTCGTCGGAGAGCGCCCCGGCGCCGGAGCCGACCACGACGAACGGGTCGGCGGCCTGGGTGATCGAGCGCAGCGTCCCGGACGGGGTCGGCCCGGCCTCGGAGACCCGGGTCGCCCAGGCCGGGAAGGGGAAGTCCAGGCAGAGCGGCACCGGGATGTCCGGCTGGTTGACGAACATGGTGCCGGGGCGGGCCAGCAGCGCCCGCTGCCGCTGGGCGGTGGGGAGGAAGCCGTACTCCGGGCGGGACGCCTCGGCCGGGTCGAGCCGGCCGACCACCCGGATCGCCGAGTTGGTGACGATCCGCCGCTCCACCTCGCTCGCGGTCTGCTGCGCCCCGATCAGGATCACGCCGAGTGAGCGGCCCCGCTCGGCGATGTCGAGCAGCACCTCCTTGATCGGTGACGAGCCCTCCCGGGGGGCGTACTTGTTGAGCTCGTCGAGCACGACGAAGAGCAGCGGCTTGGCGGTGCCGGCCTTCTCCTTGCGCTCGAACTCGCTCTTCAGCGTCACGCCGACGACAAAACGCTGTGCCCGGTCCGGCAGGTTGTGCAGGTCGACCACGGTTACCTGGGCGGATTCGGAGGTGTTGATGCTGTGCGGCCGGCGGGTGGCCAGGTCACCCCGGATCAGCCGGGCGAGGTCCTTCTTGCTGCCGATCAGCCGCCGGGCGAAGGCGTTGACCGTGCCGGTGTTGATCGCACTGCCGGCCCAATCGGAGCGGGTCTCCTCGTCGGTGAGCCGCTCGACGACGAAGTCCACCAGATCGGGGTACGAGTTGATCCTGGTCCCGTCGATGCTCACCCCGCCGTCCGCCGGTTGGGCGTACCGGGCCAGGTGGGCGGCGACCGAGTGCACCACCATCGTGTACTGCTGGCGTTCGTCGTCGGCGTCGGCGAAGACGTACGGCAGCAGCCGGTCGGCGCAGAATTCGGTCAGCGTCCAGTAGAAGCTGTCGACCCCGGTCAGGCGGCTGCTCACGTCCGGGGTGCCGGAGGAGTCCCCGGCCCGGGGCGGCGCGTAGACCCGGACGTCCGGGAACGCCCCGGCGCTCAACCCGAGCTTGGCGTACGTCGCGGTGGTCGCCTCGTCCAGCCGGCTGTTCGGGTGGTCGAGGAAGAGCAGGTCCTCACCCTTGACGTTGAAGATCAGTGCCTTGGCGTTGACCGCGTCGCCGCCGAGCACCCCGGAGCGGAAGACCGAGTAGAGCAGGAAGGTGGCGAAGCTGGTCTTGGTCGCCACACCGGAGATGCCGGAGATCGAGACGTGTGCGCCCCGGGTGCCGTCCAGGAAGTCCGCGTTGAGGAAGACCGGTACGCCGTCCCGGCCGATCCCCATCGGCACCCGGCGTTCCATCCGGTCGAAGTGCAGTGCCGCCGACCGGGCGTCGCCCTCGGCCCGGAACACCGGGGCGCCGGGGGAGGGCGGGACGTAGAGTTCCGGGTCCACCCGGGTGGTGGTGATCTCGGCGGCCTCCTGGACCAGGGCGGGCAGCGTGCCGTCGGCGATGGCGAAGACGTCGGAGTCGAACTGGGCGCCCTCGTGCCGGGCCCGAACCTGGGTGACCACTCCCGCGATGGTGACCGGCTCACGGTCCGGCAGTTCCCGCCGGGTCACCACCACGTCGTCGAGCTGCAGGTAGCTGCCGGGGGTGACCGCGGTCCAGAACTGCAGCGGGGTGGCGTCGGCGGTGCCGAGCACCCGACCGACCGCCGTCTCGGGCGCCGCCGGCGGGGTGTCGGTCACCGCAGCGACCCGGTCAGGGTAGGAATCTGGTCAAGACACACGAGTCGCATCCTGCCTCACCGGTACGACAGCGCGCCACGCGACGCGGCGTCCGGGGTGTGCCGGTCACACTCCCACCCGGCCGCCGGGTGGCCGCGATCAGTCGTCGGCCCGGGTGTACCGGAGCAGCAGCGAGTCGTCCCCACCGGCGAGGACGTGGCGCAGCGCCATACCGCGGGGTGGGGTGGTCGGTCCGGCGGTGATCCGGGCGGCACCTGGTCCGGTCAGCAGCGGTGCCACCGTCAGGCAGATCTCGTCCACCAGGTCGTCGGCGGTGAGTGAACCGAACAGGTGCGGGCCGCCCTCGCAGAGCAGTTGGCCGTGGCCCCGGCGTCGCAGTTCGGCCAGCCCGGCGGCCAGGTCGACCCGCTCGTCGCCACGACGTACCAGGTCGGCGACGGCGTCGAGACCGCTCGGCGCGGTGGCCCGGGCGTGGGTCAGCACCACCGGCCGGACCGGCGCGTCGGCGAACGCCGCGGATTCCGGGTCGAGGTTCAGCGTCCGGGAGACCACGACCAGGGTGGGGTACTCCGACAGCCCCTGTTCCCGGCGCCAGGACCGGCGGCGCTCGTCGAGCCGGAGCGCCCGGTACGCCTCGTGCCGTAGCGTGCCGGCGCCGACCACCAGTGCGTCGCAGAGCATCCGCAGCAGACCGAACACCCGCTTGTCCGGGCCGTTCGGGGGACCGGAGAGTCCGGCCGAGTGTCCTTCCAGTTCCACCGCGCCGTCGATGCTGGCGACGAAGTTCACCCGCAGGTGCGGCATGGCGAGGCGGGGATAGAGCCCGGCCAGCGTCGGGTCGTCCAGCGGACCCGCGTCCGGAAGGGGCCAGAGCCGGGTGATCGCGACATTCTCCGTCATTCGCTGGCCGGACCAGTGACCGGAGGCGTCGGTACGGGGGTACGGTGCTGGCAGTCGCACCAGTTGCGGCCCCGGCAGTTGTCGTGCCGTGCCTCCCGGCACGCTCGGCAGATCATGCCGGTAAGCCTATGCCGGGAGGGTCGGAGACCGTGTCGCGACAGATCTTCCAGCTCAGGGTGGCCCTGGCCGACGTCACGCCGGAGGTGTGGCGGCGGGTGCTGGTGCCGGGCGGCTACACGCTGGACCGGGTGCACAGGGTGTTCCAGTGCGCGATGGGCTGGCAGGACTGTCACCTGCACTCGTTCGACATCAACGGGACGCAGTACGGCGAGCCGGATCCGGACGGTGAGCTGACCTTCCGTGACGAGCTGGAGACCCGGCTCGACGCGGTGGCGACCAAGGGGGCCCGTTTCCTCTACACCTACGACTTCGGCGACTGGTGGGAGCACGAGGTGGCCGTCGAGGACGTCTTCGGCGCCGATCCCGAGGAGCGGTACCCGCTCTGTGCCGGCGGGGCGGGGGCGTGTCCGCCCGAGGACGTCGGCGGGCCGTTCGGCTACCGGCAGTTCCTGGCCGCGTGGGTCGACCCGGGTCATCCGGAGCACGAGTCGATGCGGAGTTGGCTCGGTCGGGCGTTCGAACCGACGGATTTTGACGTCGACCGGGCGAGCACCCTGGTCCGCCGGCTGAGCTGACCCGGTCGCCCGGTAGCTGGTGCACCGCCGGCCGAGTTGACCCGGTCGCCCGGGGCCCTGACTGACCGCCGGGCACCGGGCAGGTCGGTCCGGCCGGTCTGGAGACCCCGTCGACCGGCGAATCCGGCCCGGCCCGTCGGCCTTCCGGCGGAACCTCGTCGGCCGGGTTGGATCGTGGACGGGACCGTGCGGTCCCGTCGATGGCCCGGTACGGGTCGTGGTGGCCGTTACCTCGGGGATAACGCCCGCTTTGCGGGTGAGTGACCGGGCGCCGTCGGTAACGAAATGGGAACGCTCCCACTGGCCCATTGACACTCCGGTAACCCGCCGGCAATCTCATGGGAGCGCTCCCGGCGGTTTGTGGTACAGGCCACACAGCACGTCGCGGCAGCGTCCCAAACCGAGATCCCACCGCACGGCTCCGGGGCGACAGCCCCGGAGCCGTCGGCGGGCGGAGACACCGAAACGATCCGCGACACCCGAAAGATCCGGAACACCCCCGGTGCCACCGGGCACGGTCACACGTACGGCACCACCACCACACCACGAGTTACCCACCTGAGAGGGGTCAGGGATGAGCGTCATCAGGCGCCGACTCCGCACCGCCGCGGTCGCCGCGGTCGCCGTGAGCATGGCTCTCGGCAGCGCGGCGTGTAGCAAGAGCAACGACGGCGAGGGCTCGACCGGCGAGGGCGGCCAGGTCAAGCTGGTCCTGCAGACCTTCAGCAACTTCGGCTACGACCAGGCCATCAAGGACTTCGAGGCGGCCAACCCGAACATCAAGGTCGAGCACCAGCGGATGGGCGAGCTGCGCGACTTCCAGCCCAAGCTGGTGCAGTGGCTGGCCGCGGGCAGCGGTGCTGGTGACGTGGTCGGCCTCGAAGAGGGTGTGCTGCTGCAGTACGTGCAGAACCACGACAAGTTCGCCAACCTGCTCGACCTGGGCGCCGCGGACATCAAGGCCAACTGGCCGGAGTGGAAGTGGAACAACGCTCTGACGCCGGACGGCAAGAAGCTGATCGGTCTCGGCACCGACGTCGGCGGCCTGGCGATGTGCTACCGCAAGGACCTGTTCGAGCAGGCCGGTCTGCCGACCGAGCGGCAGCAGGTCTCCCAGCGGATGTCCACCTGGCAGGACTACGTCGCGCTGGGTCGGGAGTACAAGGCCAGCGGCAAGGCCAAGGCGGCCTGGCTGGACAGCGCCACCAGCCTGATGCAGCCGTACATCATGCAGAACTCGGAGACCTTCTTCTTCGACAAGGACAACAAGTTCATCGGTGACACCAACCCGGTGGTCAAGCAGGCCTGGGACCTTGGTCTGCAGATGGCCGCCGACGGGCTGACCGCCAAGGCGCAGCGCTGGAGCGCCGACTGGGACGCCGCGTTCAAGAACTCCGCGTTCGCCACCATCCCGTGCCCGGCGTGGATGACCGAGGGCATCATCGCGCAGAAGTCCGGCCCGTCGAACGCCGGCAAGTGGGACATCGCGACCATCCCGGGTGGCGGCGGCAACTGGGGCGGCTCGTACCTCGCCGTTCCGGAGCAGGGCAAGCACAAGAAGGAGGCCTTCGAGCTGGCCAAGTACCTGACCAGCAAGGCCGGCCACCTGGCCGCGTTCACCGAGGCCGGGGCCATGCCGTCCAGCATCCCGGCGCTGGAGGACCCGGCGTTCAAGGACAAGAAGAGCGAGTACTTCAGCGACGCTCCGATCGGCCAGATCTTCAGCGACAGCGTGAAGAACATGAAGCCGGTCTTCCTCGGTGCCAAGCACCAGCAGGTCTGGGAGACCATCGTGGAGCCGCAGATGCAGGCGGCCGAGCGTGGCCAGATCGCCGCGGACGCCGCCTGGGCCAAGGCCATCGAAGAGGCGAAGAAGGCGACGAGCTGAGTCGCCGGTGACCTGCCGAGTCCGCGGGCGTACGCCGCCCGCGGACCGG
>NZ_JAZGQK010000032.1:0-71654 GCF_036422035.1 Plantactinospora sonchi | reverse complement strand
GGGAGTGTGTCGATTTCCGTGTTTGGGCCTGTGGTGTGATCGGGGTTGTTAGATGGTGATCCGGTCGCCGTAGGCGAGGATCAGGGCGTTGAGGGCCTTGGCCCAACCGTAGACCCGGCCGGTGATGCTCCCGCCGCCCCGGCGTTTCTGCTGGACGACGAGGTAGAGGACCTTCATCGCGGCCTGCTCGGTCGGGAAGTGCCCGCGCCGTCGGGCGGCCTGCCGGAACCGGGCGTTGAGGCTCTCGATGATGTTGGTGGTGTAGAGGACTTTGCGGACCTCGTGGTCGTAGTCGAGGAACGGCACGAACTGCGGCCAGGAGGTGCGCCAGAGCCGGATCACGGCGGGGTACTGGTCACCGAACTGCGCGGCGAAGGCCTCGAAGCGGGCCTCCGCCGCGGCGACGGTGGGGGCGGTGTAGATGTCCCGCAACACGGGGGTGATCTTCTGCCAGTCCTTGCGATTCGTATAGCGCAGGGAGGCCCGCACGAGGTGGACGACGCACTGCTGGTGCACCGCCTGCGGCCACACCTGCTCGATCGCGTCGGTCATGCCCTTCAATCCGTCGGAGCAGACCATGAACACGTCCTCGACACCGCGGTTACGCAGCTCGGTGAGGTAGCCGGCCCATTGTTTGGCGCCCTCACCGCCGGTGCCGGCCCACATGCCGAGGACGTCGCGTTCCCTGTCGAGACTGATACCGACCACGACGTAGACGGGCCGGTTCGCGACCTGCCCCTGCCGAATCTTCATCACCAGTGCGTCGATGAACACGACCGGATAGATCCGGTCCAGAGGCCGCTGCCGCCACGCTTCCATCTCGTCCACCACGCTGTCGGTGACCCGGCTGATCAACTCTCGGGACACGTCGGCGTCGTACACGTCCGCCAGATGCGCGGCGATCTCCCCGGTCGTCAACCCTTTCGCGTACAGCGACAGGATCGCCTCGTTGAACCCGTCCAACCGCCGGGCGTGCTTCGGGACGGTCCGCGGGGTGAACGAGCCGGCCCGGTCCCGCGGGACCTGGATCCGCACCGGGCCGACCTCGGTCTGCACCGTCTTCGCACCGTGCCCGTTACGGATGTTGGCCCGCCGGCCGGTGGCCTCGTCGACACCGGCCTCGTCGAGGTGCGCATCCAACTCCGCACCGAGCGCTGACTCAAGAACGGTCCGGGTGATCCCCGCGAGGAGCCCACCCGGCCCGACCAACGAGACCCCGCTCCACCAACTGCTGGGCGAACTCCACCTCCGCCGCCGTCGGCCGGGGAAGTGGAGCAGCGTTCTTCTTGTCTGCCATGACGTGGTCCTTTCTGGACAGGATCAACGTCCTGTCCAACGGACCACACCCAGGTCAAACACGGAAATCTACGCAGTCCCACATGAATTCTAAATTCTCAATAGATCTTTGGTTTCTCATTGATCTGTCGGTGTACTTGTCGGTTCCGACATTTCGTTGAGAAGACGTCGGCGCGCCGGAGGTGGGATGGATACTCGACCGTACGCGAAGCCGATGCCTGCGGCGGGCCGGCCTATGTGTCGGCGCGGGCGGGCGGATCCTCGATCCGGGACTCGAGTGTCTGTTTGAAGATGCGCAGCCCGTGATCCATTCCGGCGCCCATGGTGGCGGCGAGGTCGTCCGGTTGCACGTCGTGGATCCACACGAAGCGGCTGTGGTCGGCGCCGTCGGCGAAGACTTGCATCGAGGCGTTGTCGTGCGTGGGCTGCATGCTGCCGCCGATGACGGAGAACGCGAACCGGCGGGCTTCATCGTCGAGCGCGATGAGCCGCTCGCGCAGCACCATGCCGTTGTCGAACGTGACGACCCTGACATCCGGCTCGTCGAGCCGGCTGTCGATCACGAAGCCCGGCGCCATCCGGACCGGTCCCTTGACGAAGTCGCCGATGACCGCCCACACCTCGGCGGCGCTGACCTCGATGATGATCTCTTTCTGCACGGAAGCCATGTCCGTCCCTCCCTATCCGATCCCGATTTATGCGGCGACGACGCAGAACTGGTTGCCGTCGGTGTCGGCCATCACGGCCCAGCCGCCGTCGTCGAACCGCTGCACCTCGACGGCGCCCAGCGCCCGGATCCGGGCGACCTCGCCGGCGAGGTCTTCGGTGAACAAATCCAGGTGAAGCCGGTTCTTGCCCACCCGGGGTTCGGGCACCACCTGAAGCGACAGCCCCACGCCGTTCTTGTCCGGGTCCTCCAGATAAGTGGTGCTCTCATCCGAGGAGGCGACCTTGTACCCGGTGACCGCTTGCCAGAAGGCGGTGCCGCCTGCCAGGTCGTTCGTGTCGATGCAGATGTTGCCGATGGTGATGCTCACGGTGAACCTTCCTGATCTAACTGACGTAGCCGGTACGTTAGTTAGGCCACCGGTCATAGTCAATAGTCGGTTAGAATTCGGGTATGGCACGTGACTTTGCTGCCGGGCCCTGGCCGGACAACGCCGATGACGCTGACGCCGCGCCGATGCCGCTGCGCCGCATCGAGGAATTCATCAACACCCGCCGCCGCGACGGCGACGACATCGGCACCCCTCAGCAACTCGCCGACTGGCTGTCCGCCCGCGAACTCATCCCCAGCGGCGCGACCGTCAGCGCCGCCCAACGCGACCGGGCCGAGTCAGTCCGCGAAGGACTCCGCGCACTGATCGCCGAGAACAACGCCGAGCCCGTCTCCAGCCCACGACCCGACGGGCTCAACCCCGCAGCCCGCGCCGAACTCGCCGAACTGACCCGCGACCTGGCACTGGTCCTCGACGTGACCGCCCACCCACCCCGGCTGGTACCCCGCACCCGGACACCTGCCGACGCCGCGCTGGCCACCCTGCTCGCCGTCGTCGCTGACGCCGTCGCCGCCGGCACCTGGACCCGACTCAAGGCATGCCGCGAACCAAGCTGCCGCTGGGCCTTCTACGACCACTCCCGCAACCGACGCCGAACATGGTGCTCCATGGACCTATGCGGCAACCGCGCAAAAGCCCGCGCCTCCCACCACCGCAAAACCACCATCCAGCGAGCGAACGACACGACACCGGCCATCGAGCGTGGCGACGATCCGTCGCTGCAACGTGGTGCCGGAACGCCAAGGATGCGACGTTGAAAGGTGTCTGTGTCCGGCCAGGCCCTCGATCTTCAGCATCTCCGCAAGCCGGCCGACGAGTGAGAGGCGTCAGGCCATGCGGCACGCCACGCTTTGGGTAAACCTGGACCTATCGGACGACGTGACACGGGCGAGCCGGTCCCACGCGCGTAGCGACGAACAACCCACCGTGCCCTACAGACTGTCGCGCGGACGATTTCTCCCCTCTCCTCCGCCCGATGCCGGACGCAGCCTCACCAACGAAGCGGGGGCTGACTTGCGTGGTGCAGAGAAGGCTGGTACGTAGAGCTGAAGCATCCCGACTTGACGGTCACTCGCTACTGTCACATGCTGCGCCGCCCGCCGGTCGATGTGGGCCAACATGTCGCCGTCGGCCAAGTCATCGGCCAGGTCGGCACCAGCGGCCACCCTCCGGCCCGCATATTCCAGACCCCCTTGCCCTGGAGGGTGCAGACCGGGCGGCCCGATCGCGGCGGGACGTGTTGTACGCGGCAGGCCCGCTGACCAATCCTCCTACGAACCCGTGATGGCTCTCCGACGGCTATGTCTCCTACTGATGGTAGGTGCCGAGGAACGCGCTGAGGCGGCCGACAGCGTCGCGAAGCACGTCGGTGGGGGCGAGGAAGACCAGGCGCAGGTAGTTCGGCTCGTCGATGTTGAAACCGGTGCCGTGCGAAAGCAGCAAGTGCTGCTGCTCCAGCAGATCGATCACGAGCCGTTCGTCATCGTGGATCTTGTAGAAGGCCGGGTCCAGGCGGGCGAACAGGTACAGCGCACCGGACGGCTTGACGCAGTCAATGCCCGAGATCGCGGTCAGCTCGCGCCAGGCATGCTCGCGCTGCTCGTACAGCCGGCCGCCAGGCCGGATCAGAGCCTCGATGCTCTGATAGCCGCCGAGCGCGGTCTGCACCGCGTGCTGGGCCGGCACGTTCGGGCACAATCGCATGTTCGCCAGCAGTTGCAGGCCGTCCAGGTAGTCGGTGCTCCGGCCGGCGAAGCCGCTGACCGCCAGCCAGCCGGAGCGGAAGCCGGCCGCCCGGTACGTCTTCGAAAGGCCGCCCATGCTCACGACCGGCACGTCCGGGGCGAGCGCGGCCAGGGTGTGGTGCTCCGCCCCGTCGTACACGATCTTGTCGTAGATCTCGTCCGCGAAAACCAGCAAGTCGTAGCGGCGGGCCAGCTCCAGCATGCCGAGCAGCGTCTCGCGGCTGTACACCGCACCAGTCGGGTTGTTCGGGTTGATGATCACCATGGCCCGGGTGTGCTCGGTGATCTGCGCCGCCACGTGCTCCAGGTCGGGCATCCACCCGGCGCTCTCATCACAGCGGTAGTGCACGGCCCGGCCGCCGCAGAGCGTCACCGCACCGGTCCAGAGCGGGTAGTCCGGGCTCGGTACCAGCACCTCGTCACCGTTGTCGAGCAGTGCCTGTACGGCCAGCACGATGAGTTCGGAGACGCCGTTGCCGAGCATCACGTCGTCCGGCTGCACGCTGGTGACGCCCTGGTTCTGGTAGTACTGCGCCACCGCGACCCGGGCCGAGTAGATGCCGCGGGCGTCGCTGTACCCCTGCGCGGCGCCGAGGTTGTGCACCACGTCGGCGACGATCGGCTCCGGGGTGGCCAGCCCCCACGGGGCCGGATTGCCGATATTCAGCTTGAGAAGCTGGTGACCGGCGTCCTCCAGCTGCTGAGCTCGGCGCAGGACCGGACCCCGAATGTCGTACCGGACGCCTTTCAGCCGGTGCGCCTGCTTCATGTGGCGGTCTCCGTTCTTTGTCGGCTTCCGCCTCACGGTCCTCCCGCAGCGTGGCCGTGAGGCGCTGATGGCAGGGCGGGGCGGCCGATGGCCGTGACTGCCCACGCCCGCATCAGACCCCTGGAGTCTTACCGATGGTTTCCAAGACTCACACCGGACCCGCCGGTACCTCCATAGCCAATCCCCGCGCTCTGGCCGTCGACGACGATCTTCGAGGATCGCCTGCTCCGATTGCTCTCGCGCCATGGCGGGAGTCCGATGCCTCGTGCGGGACGTCTTGCGGTCAGGTTCGGGCGTAGTTGCGGCAAGTATTCCTGCGCGGCGAGCGACCGGATGGCGGCTATGCGGGTGTCGGTGAGTCGGCGGATGTCCGCCGGCGCCTCGATGTGCACTGGGGCATGGTGCTCATCCCGGGCCCGAACATGATCTACCTGGTCTCGCGGACCGTGACCCAGGGCCGCCGGGCCGGCCTGACCTCGCTCGCCGGGGTGGCCTGTGGCTTCTTCGTATACCTCGTCGCCGCCACGGCCGGCGTGGCCACGATTTTCGCCCTGGTGCCGGCGCTCTACACGACGCTGAAGCTGGCCGGCGCCGCGTATCTGCTGGGGCTGGCGTTCCAGGCGGTGCGGCCTGGCGGCAAGTCGGTGTTCGCGCCCGAGGCGTTGCCGGTGGACCGGCCCGGGAAGCTGTTCACGATGGGCCTGGTCACCAACCTGCTCAATCCCAAGATCGCCATCATGTACGTCTCGCTGCTCCCCCAGTTTGTCGAGCCAGCCCGGGGCAGCGTCGCGGCGCAGAGCTTCACGCTCGGTCTGGTCCAAATCACCATCGCGATCACCGTGAACGGTCTGATCGCGATGTCGGCGGGGTCGATTTCCCGGTTCCTCGGCGATCGGCCGGGCTGGCTGAAAGCCCAGCGCTACGTGATGGGCACCGTGCTCGGCGCGTTGGCGGTGCGGATCGCCATGGACCGGTCCCGCGCGGTGGTCACCGCCACGCCTTGATCACCCGGCGGTCGGGGACCCCAGGGCTCGGCGGGAAGCCAGGGGACGAACAG
The DNA here is from genome assembly GCF_036422035.1 of Plantactinospora sonchi. Lineage (NCBI taxonomy): Bacteria > Bacillati > Actinomycetota > Actinomycetes > Micromonosporales > Micromonosporaceae > Plantactinospora > Plantactinospora sonchi. The sequence goes on along the minus strand of NZ_JAZGQK010000032.1, from coordinate 65,729 downwards.
ATCGAGGGAGAGTCATCCTTCATCGAAACGCTGCGGGAGCCGGTCAGGTTCTCGCTGGTGAAGTCGGCCAGCAAGCCTTCCCCGGCTCCCGGCGCTCGTCCAGAGGCCGAACCTCGCGAGTTTCCATTCGGGCACCGATTGGGGTGCGAGAGACGCTCCCACGAGAGCCGACGGTCGGGCGGGTGACGGCTTCGGCGATGAGGACCTCGTAGCGGCTGTTGCAGCCGTCGCCGTCGGCGTCGACCCAGTGGGGGAACAGGTCTCGGTTGTAGCCGGTGCGGATCTCGGTCGCGACGGGCAGGTTCGCGATCATCGTGCGTAGTGGTTGGGAGACGGTTGCGGCCTGGGCTGGGCTGGCCAGGCCGAGCACGGCCAGGGTGCCGGTGGCGAGTAGGCCAGCGGCCCAGCGGAGGGTACGGCTCATCGCGGCCCCATCCAGATCGGCGGACGAGGGTGTCTACCCAGATATAGACAGCCGCGGCTTGCCGCCCGACTGCTGGTCGAGGTCGCAGACATCACCCGGCTCCCGAACCGGGTGATGTCACTTCGCCTCCTGGAACGGCACCGCCCCCATCGACGCGTCCTCCGGCGAGCAGGTACGACACCGGCTCTCCCGCGCCGGGAACCGGCAGATCAACCGCGTCCTGCACATCATGGCCACCGTCCAGCTCCGCAACCCGACCGAAGGACGTGCCTACTTCGACCGGAAGAAGGCCACCGGCAGACACCGATGGAAGCGATGCGCGCCCTGAAACGACGCCTTTCCGAGGATAGAACTCTCCTCCCGGGTGTCTTGACACAGAGGGAAGCCATGACCGCGCGTCGACTGCCTCCGGTACCGGCCGGCACGCCACGTAGCGGCCGGTCCGGCTGCGGTCTCGGCTGGCCGGCCGATCACGGCGGCGTGGGGTAGCGTCGTCGGCAGAGTTGTTCGTGCCGTTGCCGTTCGGTGCGTACCTGAACGTCACCGCCATGGCGGTGATCGCGACGGTGATCGTCGGCGCCGCACTCATCGACCTCTGCGCCATCACCGGCGGATGACCCTCGCCAACGAACGTAGGAGGAGGATTCAAATTCAGGCGATGCAGAAGGTCCGCCATCGACAGGCCGACGTCGGCGGCTTGGAGGTGTTCTTCCGCGAGGCCGGGCGACCCGGCCAGCCGACCGTACTGCTGCTGCACGGGTTCCCGAGTTCGTCGCACACATTCCGCGACGTCATGCCCACACTGGCCAACGTCGCACACGTGATCGCGCCCGATCTTCCCGGCTTCGGCATGTCATCGTCGCCAACCGTCGACAAGTACGACTACACCTTCGAGAATCTCGCACGGACGATCGAGACCCTGCTCGACCAGCTCGAGGTCGAGCGCTTCTTCATCTACCTGCACGACTTCGGCGCACCGGTGGGATACCACCTGGCCACGAGCGCCCCGAATCGCATCCGTGGCCTCATCGTCCAGAGCGGCAACGCGCACGAGGACGGCCTCGGCGAGCAGTGGGACGGCGCCAAGGCGTACTGGGCCGACCCGACCGACGACAAGCGCGCCGAACTGCCGGACTGGTTGAACTTCGCCGGCACCCGTGACCAGTACCTCGCCGGCCTGCCCGAGTACCTACGTACGCTGCATCCCCCCGAGTCGTGGCACCTCGACTGGGAGCGCATGAGCCGCCCCGGCAACATCGACGCGCAGTTCGCGCTGTTCAGCGACTACGCCAACCACGTTGCCCGCTTCGAGGAGATTGCCGAGTACCACCGGGCGCACCAGCCGCCAGCGCTCGTGCTGTGGGGACGGCGCGACGCGTACTTCGACGTCGACGAGGTCCTCGCCTACCACCGCGCCCTCGACCGGATGGACGCGCACATCTACGACGGCGGGCACTTCTTGTTGGAGACGCACGCGGCCGAGTGCGCCAACCTGATGCGGGCGTTCGTGCTCGACAACATCTGAGCTGATTCGCGCCAGCCCTGGCCGCAACACCAGACCGAGGTCGCGAAGATCGGTTGCGTACGCCAGCCAGCAGCAGCTCCCGTACCAGGATCGAACGCACGGTCATCGGCCAGATCCGGATGGTGGCCAGCGAACTCGGTTGCCGCTCTGTCGATGCCTGTGACACGGTGCAGATCCCCCGCTCCGAGGTCCAGATGACGATCTACTTCTACGGTGCCGACGAGGTTCCGTACGGCTGCTTCTCCAACTTCTCCGGCCACGGTTTCGACCTCGACGGCCACTGGTGGACGACCTCCGAGCACTATTTCCAGGCCCAGAAGTTCCCCGGCACCCGCCACGCCGAACTCATCCGGCGGACGGCGACCCCGTTGCGGGCGGCCGAGCTGGGCCGCGACCGTTCCCGGCCGCTGCGCCGTGACTGGGAACGGGTCAAAGACGACGTGATGCGCCGGGCCGTGACGGCCAAGTTCACCGCCCACGCCGACATCCGCGCCATCCTGTTGGACACCGGCGACGAGGAGATCGTCGAGGACACCAGCACTGACCACTACTGGGGACGCGGCCGGAGTGGCACCGGCAAGAACATGCTCGGACGGATCTTGATGCGCACCCGCACCCAGCTACGCGCCGACCTCACCCAGAATGCCAACACCCAGGGCTGCCGACAGCGGCGATAGCACTGAGCGCAACCATCGCGAACGCTGTCCGCGGCAAATCCGAATGTGTGTCGGATCGACAATTACCACTGCACGGTGCTACCCGCCGATGACCCGTCCAGCGCTGCGTGGGGAAATCTCGTCGATGGCGGTGGTGCTCAGCCACTTTGTGATCAAGAGCTTTGTCGGCAGGGTCAGCGTGGGAGGGCGAGCAGACTCTCGGCAGTCTCGGCGATGGTGTCCGCGATCGGGCGCGTCTTCCAGCCGAGCAGGCGTTCGGCCTTGGCCGAGGTGGCGTCGAGGTTGCGGCCCAGCAGCATGCGCAGGTTGCGCATGTCCGGGTTGACCTTGGCCAGCCCGCGCGCGACCCACACCGGCATCTCCTTGGTCGGCACCTTGGCCGCCCGCTCGCCGAGCCGCTCGTGCAGGATCGCGGCGACCTCGCGCGTCCACAGGCTGTGGCCGGCGGTCGCGATGAACCGCTCGCCCGCGGCGGCGTCCTCGGTCAGCGCGAGCAGGTGCAGCGACGCCACGTCCCGGACGTCCACATAACCGCAGGCGAAGGGGAGCAGGGCCGGCATCGAGCCGTCGAGCATGCGGGCGATCGTGCCCAGCGACGGCGAATAGTCCGAGCTGAGGACCGGGCCGAACACGCCGGTCGGGTTGACCACGGCCAGTTCGAGGCCGCCGCCCTCTTCGTTCACGAAATCCCAGGCGGCGCGCTCGGCGAGGGTCTTGGACTTCTGGTAGGGCTGGATACCGTCCGCGTCGATGTTCGTCCAGTCCTGCTCGGTGAACGGGGTGTCGCGCTGCTCGTGTCCGTAGGCGATCGCGCCGATCGCGGAGGTCAGGACCACCCGCCGGACGCCGCTGTCACGGGCCGCGCGCAGCACCCGCAGTGTGCCGTCGACCGCCGGGCGGACCATCTCGTCGTCATTCTTCGGGGGCTGGGTCAGCGTGGGCGACGCGACGTGCAGAATCCCGTCGCAGCCGGCCGTCGCCTCAGTCCAGCCCTCGTCGCTTTGCAGGTCGGCGCGTACGACGCGCAGGTTGTCACCGGGGTCCGCACCGCCGCGCTGCAGCATCTCGCGTACCTGCGGCTCACGGCTCAGATCGCGCACCGTAGTGCGTACGGCATAGCCGGCGTTCAGCAGTGCCAGCGTGCACCAGCTGCCGATGTAGCCCGAACCGCCAGTAACCAAGATTTCCGACATTTCGCCCCCAGGGTGTCCGTTTCGTGTAGGCGAAACGGTACTGGAGACCTCTCCACATCGTCAACCAGAACTGGAGACATCTCCAGTAACCTTCGTCTCCCAGTCGGGCCCTGACGTATCAGTGGCGCCGGCCGGCATCGAGGCCGTCGAGGATCAGTGCGAGCATGGGCTGCGTACGGTCTTCGGCGGCTCTCCAGAGGGCGCCGGTAAGTTGCAGAAAGTCACCGGGCTCGGCGTCGGCGCGGATGCTGCCGTCCGCCTTACCCGCCTCGAACAGCAGGGTGATCGCGGCGATCACCGGACCATAGGTCTGCTCGGTGACCGCCTTCTGGATGCCCGGAGTGAGAGCGGACCCCAGGGCGTGCTTCTTGCGCATCGCGTCGACCAGTACGGTCGTCCAGCTCCGCAGCGCCTCCAGCGGCGTCTGCGTGACCAACGACTCGGACACCGAGCCCACGAGTTGCTCGATCTCCTCCTGATAAATGTCCAGGATGAGCGCCTCGCGCGACGGATAGTTGCGGTAGAGCGTGCCCGGGCCAACGCCGGCCCGCTGCGCGATCTGATTCATCGACGTGTCGCCGTCCTCGGCGAACGCCTCACGGGCAGCGGCCAGAATACGGATGCGGTTCCTGCGAGCGTCCGACCGAACCATGCTTTCCCCCGCGGCGTTAGTGGAGACCTCTCCATAACGATATAGGGGCGGTGAGAAGCACATCAACCACCGACCGGCTGGAGCAAGCCTTGGACGAAGCTCTGTCGGCCACGGCTCGACCAGCCGGTCCAATCTCCGGTATCAGCAGCACCACCCGTCTCCTCGGGGATCCGCCCCGAGGGGACCTGTCCCACCGCACTCTCGACGAGACGGCGGCCGGCGGCGACACGGCGTTGCAACAGGGCTAACGAGGTCCGGCGCCGGCCAGCCTCCAGGCAACAGTTCCCCAACCGCAGTTGAACGTAATCGCGGCGCTTACCGACTTCGACAGCTGCCGGACCCCGAGCTGCTCGACCAGCTTCTCCACCCGCCGGGTCGACACCGAGCAGATACGACGTGGCGACCACCGAGACCAGGGCCTGTTCGGCACGTCGTCGGTGAGTCAGTAACCAGTCCGGGAAATACTAGCCGGTACGCAGTTTCGGCACGGCGAGGTCGATGGTGCCGGCGCGGGTGTCCCACTCCCGGGTCCGGTCGACGCTCGTACAGGCCGCGGCGCACCACATCGAACCCGATCTGTCCGGATTCATGGTGCTGCCCCCGCGCCGAGAACGCCCTCGACCTTCTTCACGTCAGGGACGCCGGCCGCGCCCTCGCGCTCCTGCAGCTCACCGGCGAACTGCACCACGCGCGACGTACAACGTCGCCTCCGGTCGTGCCACCAGCAACGCCGAGGTCATCGCCACGATCCGGTCCGTCGAGCCCGGTTTCCGGTTCGAGCTCCCCTCGGCCGGGGACCGCTTACCGGCCTGGCTTGACATCACCCGCCTGCGCGAGGACACCGGATTCGAGCCCCACTACGGCACCGCCGCCGGCGTGGCCGACTACAGCGCCTGGTTCCGCGCCGGGAACCTGCGGTGACACCCGACGGAAATTTCCGGGGGGATTTCCGGAAGCTGTTGACACTGTCGCGGAGTCAACCGAATACTGTGACTCATCCCCAGACATCGACTCTCATCACTGGGTTGGCTCTCGGACTTCCACATGGTCGGCCGGCCGAGGCAGGAGTACAGATGACCGAGATTCCCGTCAGGCCGGTGCGCCAGCGGGGTGGCCGCGTGCGGCTGCTGCTCGGTGGCGCCTGCGCCGTCGTGCTGGCCGTGACCGCGGTGACCGTGGCCGGAACCGCCCAGGCCGAAGCCGACCGGACCGTCACCGCCAACGAGGAGGGCACGCACAACGGGTACTTCTTCTCGTACTGGAAGGACAGCGGCAACGTCACGATGACGCTGGGCGCCGCCGGCAGCTACCGGGTCCAGTGGGCCAGCGGCACCAACAACACGATCGTGGGCAAGGGCTGGAACCCCGGCGCCCGCCGCGTGGTCACCTACTCCGGCACCTGGCGCAGCAACGGCAACAGCTGGCTGGCGCTGTACGGCTGGACCCGCAACCCGCTGATCGAGTACTACGTGGTCGAGACGTTCGGAACCTTGATTCCCACCGCCGGCGCCAGCCGGCTCGGGACGATCCAGAGCGACGGCGGCACCTACGATATCTACCGCACCCGGCGGGTGAACCAGCCGTCGATCGACGGCACCGCGACCTTCTACCAGTACTGGAGCGTCCGGCGGCAGAAGCGCGTCGGCGGCACGATCACCGTCGGCAACCACTTCGACGCGTGGGGGCAGTCCGGTCTGCAACTGGGCACGCACCATTACCAGATTCTGGCCACCGAGGCCTACCAGAGCAGCGGCAGTTCCACCATCACCGTGAGCGAGGTCTTGGGTCCGCAGCCGAGTGCCAGCACTTCCGGATCGGAGCCGTCGACTCCGCCGCCGAGCACGGCGGAGGCTATCGGGTGACCAACCCTCGACGGCGCCCCCTGCGGCTGACACCGTGACGAAACGCCGGGCGTTCGGGCTGCAGGGGGTTCCGTCGACTGCGGCCCCGAGTGCTAAATGCTATTGAAGTTGCTGGACTTACACCCGGGCCCAGAGTTACTAACGGATGCTTGACTCCCTCAACTTGGTGTCCGATGCGTCCTGGTTATAACTGCACTGTCATCGACATGACAGCGCACTCGCCGTGCACTGCTGCCGCCACTGGACGAGGGTGGCGGGGAGCAAATTGGGAGCAGGAGGGCGCTCCCAGTTCAACGGCTGTCTGTCGTGCCTGATCGGGAGAGTGGCGGGGGAGCCGTTGTAAGGAGCGTGGTGAGCGCTGAACGTTTCGTTGGGAGCAGATTTGGGAGCAGGCGTTCTGGCGTGCCTGTTCAACGGGTTGTCTCGGAAGAGCGCTTCATCCTGCCGCCTGATCGATGGGTTGACCGGGGGTGATGGAGGTGATGACCTCTTCCCGGGTTCGGAAGCGTTGAAGGAGGCGTGGCGTGGCCTGACGTCGATGCGGGCGCGGCTGGCCGAGCAGGGTGGTGGTCGGTCGGGGCTGGGGCGCGGGCTGTCCGTATGGGTTCGTCAAGGTTCGAATGTCACCACTGGTCGTCGAGTTCGGCGGTGCGGCGGCGGAGTGCGGGCGTCGTGACGCGGCAGGGCGTGGATGATGATGTGCAGGATGCGGCGGAGTTCGACCGGGTCGGGGCAGCAGGCGAGGACGCCGCAGCCGTGTGCCGGGTTGAACAGCCGGTGGTAGGGGTCGCGCAGGAACTGACTCCATGCGTCGAGGGCCTCACGTGCCGCGCCGGGCCATAGCCGGGTGCGTTCGAGTTGGGCGATCGCGGCGCGGCCGCGTGGGCTGAGGCCGGGGATGCTGGCAACGGGCTGGTCAAGGCGGTGGTGTGCGGCGGCGCGTACTCGTGCCGGTGACTTACGAGCTCGCCATCGAAACGTTCGGCGACGAGTGGGTCCTCGCCCTCGACGAGCCGCCGACCTCGCCTCGCGCCGTACTGGCGTTTGCAGCCCTGGATCATGCAGGCCTGAAGGCTGCCGGCCGGCGCACATCCATCGACGCGCCCGAAGTCGACTTGGGATTCGATAACGCTATGTAGCGATCGACTCACGGCAAATCCGTGTGCCTGATCTCGGATTGAGCCCCATCCGGGCGGGGCTGGACCCGGTGCCGGTTCCGCGTCGCTTGCCGAACGGGTCGCGGCCCGCGCCGGATCAGCCGGCACCGCCGACGTCAGGGACGCGGCGGACCGGGCGGATCCTCAGGCGCAACGCGTAGTCGTGCAGAAGAAGACCCGGGCGATCGAGCGCCTACGCCTTCGGATCATTTGCGGTCGCTCGACTCGGCTCGTCGTAAGATCCTGCCCGGTCAAGGGGGCGGGACGTGGGTGGCGAGTGGGCGATCGTTTCGGAAGATGAGGCTCTTGCCCGGCTGGGCGCGGAGCGTACGGTCGTCCGGGGCGATGCGGTGACGTTCGCGAAGGGCGCAGATGGCACGGTCGTCATCATCGTTGATGCCGGTGACCGCCCGTCAGGTAACGCCGTCGCCGGCGAGAGAGCCATAACGCTGCACGAGCCGTTCCCGGACGGAGTGCTCGAATGGCTGAGCCCGGCGGGCTGGTCGCACCCGCCCTTCTACGCGCTGGTACGCCTCACGGAGGGCTGCCTGGAGCTGGGTGAGGTGTCGGAGAGCTTCTCCGTGGGCGGAAGCGGCGGGCTTCGGTGCGAGCTGAACTGGGACGCGAAGCTGCCACCCGAGTTGCTCGACCGGGTGCGGCCTGTGGCGGACACGCCTTTGCCGGGCGTCGAATGGCTGGCCCACCTGCCCGACGACCCGGGCGCCGCCCTGCGGGACTTCCTGACCGGCTGGTACGCCGACCTGCCCGCCGCCGCACCGTTCCCCGTACCGGCCGTACCGATCCCGCCCGCGCTGCAAGCCTTCTACGACCTTGCCGCGGGGCGCGTCGACATCCTCGGCCAGCAGGACGCCATCTACCCGCCTGACAGGTTGGAGATCGGTGGCGAGGACGACGACCGGATCATCATCGGCGTGGAGAACCAGGGCGTGTGGGAGATCCTCATCGGCCGCGACGATCCCGACCCGACCGTCTACCACCACTATGGCGCCGGCGGTGACCCGGTTGTCGCCGAACGTGGATCCCTGGGCGCCTATCTGCTGCTGTTCTCGCTCACGGAGGCGGCGGTCACCTCGCCGGTAACCGGGCACGCCATCCTCGACAACCAGCAGCTCGAACGCTTTACTCGACACCTCATCCCCGTGCCGCTGCAGCCCCTAGCGGTGCCCGCCGACCCGACGCATCTCTACGTCGCGCCCGGGCTCGTCGCTCTCACGGCCGGCTTGCACGGCGACGGCACCCACGTCTTCGTCGGCGGCCGTCAGCGGGCAAGCCTGCGCGCCGCTCGCGATTGGACCACCGCCTGGAGCAGATTCAACGGCTGACGGCCCGCGGACGTCGGGGAGCCGGGATACTTTCCACGCCCATGATCCAGTGCGCGCTCATCGGCATGACAGCGCTGCACCTGCCGAGACTGTCATCCAGGCAGGTCAGGCGGCATGTCCGCGTCTTCGAGGTCCATGGCCAGACTCCGGGCGATCTGGGTGACCCAGGCTGCGGTGGGATGTGCGGTGGCGCCGAGGATCCGGATGCGGCGGGTGGAGTGTTCGATGACCGCCAGGACGTAGGAGCGGGCGCCGGTCAGGGTGGTCGTTTCGAAGAAGCCGGCGGCGATGGGGGCCTGCGCCTGGGATCGTAGGAACGCCGTCCACGTGCTGCTGGTGCGCTGAGGTGCCGGATCGACTCCGGCATCCTTCAGGATCTTCCAGACGGTGGAGGCGGCGACTTTGACGCCCGGGACGAGCAGTTCGCCGTGGATGCGGCGGTATCCCCAGGTGATGTTCCCGAGGCCAGGCGCAGGACGAGCCGACGGATGGACCGGACTGTTCGTGGTCGCCCGATCTGGTGGGGGCGGGAACGTCTGGGCGTGTTGGCGGGCGACCAGGTCCCGGTGCCAGCGCAACACCGTTTCGGGGCGGACCAGTAGCCGCAGGTGGTTCAGTGCGGTTCGCGGCAACGGGTGCAGCAGGGCGGCCAACCATGCCCGGTCCGAGTGGGCACTGTGGTGGAACTGTCGTACGGACGGCTGGCCGGTTTCGGCGGTGGCGGGTTACGGCGACGTCGCTATGCGTCAATCCGGTCATCGGTGTGTGAAGGGTTCTGGAAGGGCAGGCTTCATGATCGATCCGCAGCGTGTGGATGATGCGAAGCGAGCCCTGGGTGCCAGCTTGCCCGCTGGCGCAGCGCCCGTAGGTTGACCCAGTTGGTCTTGGCGCAGCGGGTGCCGATCTCCCGGACCACGGTCGCTGGCGTGGAAAGTGGGTGGCAGTGCCCGGGCCGCATCTTCTGGCAGCGCTGTGGATCATTCCCAGGTACAGCAACCGCACAACCATACCGACGATCATCAAACCGAGCCAAGGACTCCCTGCTCACAGCACGTGCGACGAGTTCTGGCGCGGTACAGGTCCAGCCAGCGTTCGGCCTCCTGTCAAGACCTGGATCGCGGACGGTGTGAGTATCGATGCAGACCCGACAACCGTGCGTACCTCGGCTAACCCGCTAGATGGACCACGTTGCCGGTGTTCCGGGCGTGTTCGGCGGCCCAGACGACGCGGTGGCTGAGCAGGCTGGAGGCTGCGTCGGAGGGGATGAGCGAGGAGTTGCCCTCGGCGACGGCAGCCAGGAAGGTGTCCGTCATGGCGGCGTCGCCGCCGTGGTGGCCTTCGGCGGCGGTGCTGCCGGCGCCGGCCCCGGTGTCGACGGTCCACCGACGGTCGGTGCGGAAGTCGGTGATGTGCAGCGCGCTGCTGTCGCCTTCGATGGAGCCGTGGGTGCCGAACAGGCGGGTGTGGCGTCCGCTCATCGGGGTGAAGGCGGTGAGGGTGAACGAGCAGGTCGCGCCGTCCGCGAAGGACATGGTGACCACCTGGTGGTCGACGACGTCGTTGGTGCTGGTGTAGACGCAGCGGCCGTACGGGCCGGTCCGCAGGGCCGCCTCGACCCCGGCCGGGGTGTGGTCGGTGGTGACCGCGGACAGCGGCCAGAACTCGCGCTCCGGGTCGCCGAGGCAGGAGAGGTAGAGGCGGGGGGCGGAGTACGGGCAGGACGCTTCGACCGGGCAGTTGAGGCAGGTGCTCGTGGCGCCCTCGGGTCGTTGGTCGGCACGGAAGTGGCTGAGTCCGCCGAACGAGCTGACCTGGGTCGGTGCGGAACCGAAGAGGTGGAGCAGCCAGTCGATGTCGTGGCAGGACTTGGTGAGCAGCAGCGGGCCGGAGGTGTGACTGTTGCTCCAGTTGCCGCGTACGAAGGAGTGCGCGTAATGCCACCAGCCGATCGGCTCGAGGTGCTGCACGCTGACGAGCCGGCCGATCACCCCATCGTCGAGTACTTCCTTGAGCGCCTTGGAGTAGGGCGTATACCGCATGACGTGGCAGACCGCGAAGATGACGTCGGCCTTCTCCACGGCGGCGGCGATGCGTACGGCCTCCGCTTCGGTGGTTGCCATCGGCTTCTCCAACAGGATGTGGTACCCGAGTTCGGCGAAGGCGATGGTCGGTTCGGTGTGCATCTGGTCCTGGGTGGCGATCACGACCGCGTCGCCGACCCGGCCGGCCGCTGCGAGGTCGCGCCAGTCCGCGTAGACGTGCTCCGGTGGCACGCCGAACTCGGCGGCGAACTGGGCACGACGGCTCGGGTCCGGTTCGGCCACGGCCGTCACCCGAGCCCTCCCGGACGCGACCGCGTGCCGGGCGTACCCGAGTCCTCGCAGCCCGGCGCCCGCCACGACCAGTCGTACCCGGTTTACAGTCATGTACGTGCCTTCCCTGGAGCTACTTATTAGACTCTCCATCATTAGTAGGTGTCTCAGTGGCGGACGTCAAGGGGTGGGCACGTGACCGGACCACTTGCCGGAGGGGACCTGTCGAGGTTGCGGCAGCTCAACACCCTCGCGGTGGTGCACGCTTTGCGCCAGCAGGCCCCGCGCACCCTGACCGAGGTGTCGCGGGCTGCCGGTCTGTCCCGCGCGGCCAGCGAGGAGGTCGTCCGCGAACTCGAAGCGCAGGGGTGGGTCGAGCAGGTCGACCCGGCCGCGGGTTCGATGGGGCGGCCGGCCCGGCGGTACCGGTTCCGCTCGGATGCCGGCTGGGTGCTCGGGGTCGACATCGGCGGACACACGGTCCGGGCGATGGTTGCCGACCTCGACGGTGAGATCCGGCACGCGTTGCGCCAACCGGTCTCGCCGGACGCCGGGCGGGTCGAGCGGCTGGCGGTGGTGGACAAGGTGGTCGCCGAATGCCTGGCCGGCTCCGGACGAACCGGGGCGGAGATGTGGGCCACGACGGTCGCCACGAGCGGTCTGACCGATGCGGCGGGACGGGTGGTGCTCTCGGTCGCGCTGCCCGAATGGACCGGTGTGCACCTGGCCGAGCACCTCAGCCGCCTGGTCGCGGGACCCGTGGTGGTGGAGAACGACAGCCGCCTCGCCGCCCTGGCGGAGACCTGGCGGGGTGTTGCCCGGTACGCGCAGAACGTCGTCTACCTCCTTGCCGGCCTGCGCACGGGCACCGGTCTGATCATCAACGGCCAGCTGCACCAGGGGTTCGCGGGTGCGGCGGGCGAGATCGGCGCGCTGCCGGAGATGGGCTGGATTCGCGCCCAGGAACACCTGCGTGTCTGGCCCGACGCGCCGGCCGGGACCGACCCGGAAGACGTGGCGGCGCTCGTCTTCGCCGCTGCCCGGGAGGGTGACCGCCGGGCGCTCGCCATGGTCCGGCGGTACGTCAAGGACCTGGCACTGGGTGCCTCGGCGCTGGTCCTCGCCCTCGACCCGCAGATGGTGGTCCTCGGCGGCGGCTTCTCCCGGTCGGCGGACGTGCTGCTGGAACCGCTGCGGCGGGAGCTGGACAAGCGGTGCATCCGGACCCCGGAGGTGCTCCAGTCGGCCCTTGCCGACGATGCCGTCGCCCTCGGCGCGGTCCGGCACGCCCTCGACCACCTGGAGCGGCACATCTTCGATCCGGGCAGCGGCCTGGCGGCGCCGGCCGCCCCGAAGCGCTGACCCCGCCGACGCCTCCGGCTTCCGGGCCGTGTCTTCACATTGTTGCGCCGGTCTTGACAGACTTATGAGGGAGAGTATTAATAGTGGGCGTGCTGTGACCTGAGTCTCCTGTCTGAAGGGACGCCCATGTTGAGACCCCTGCGGTTGGGACTGGCAGCGATGCTGGCTGCCGCACTCACCCTCTCCGTCGCGGCCTGCGGCGGCGACGAAGATCCTGCGGACGGCCCGGTGACGCTCTCCTACATGGTGTGGGACACCAATCAGGTGCCGGTGATGGAGGAACTCGCCGCGGCGTTCACCAAGGAGCACCCCACCGTCACGGTCGACGTGCAGATGACCCCCTGGGTCGACTACTGGACCAAGCTGCGGGCGGCGGTGAGCGGGGGAGCGGCCCCGGACGTGTTCTGGATGAACGGTCCCAACATCCAGCTCTACGCCGACAACAAGGTCATCATGCCGCTGTCGGACCGGGTCAACGACGCCGGAATCGACCTGGGCGTCTACCCCAAGGCGCTCGTCGACCTGCACAGCTTCGAGGGCAAGCTCTACGGCCTGCCCAAGGACTTCGACACCGTGGGGGTCTGGTACAACAAGGAGCTCTTCGACGCGGCCAAGGTCGCCTACCCCGCCGACGGCTGGACCTGGGCCGACTTCAAGGCGGCGGCCGCGAAGCTCACCAATCCCGCCAAGGGCGTGTACGCGGTCGGCGCCAGCGTCTCCTCCGGGCAGGAGTACTTCTACAACACCATCTACCAGGCCGGCGGCCAGGTCATCTCGCCCGACGGCAAGACCTCCGGCTACGACCAGCCCGCCACCATCGAGGGCCTGCGCTTCTGGACCGACCTGATCAAGGCCGGGCAGTCGCCCGATCTGAAGACGATGACCGACACCCAGCCGCTGCAGCTCTTCGAGTCCGGCAAGCTCGCCATGTACTGGGGCGGATCGTGGAACGTGTCGGAGTTCTCCAAGAACGAGTACACGAGGACCCGGGTCGACGTGGGCCCGCTGCCGGCCGGCGTCAAGAAGGCCACGATCATCCACGGTGTCTCCAACGTGGTCGCGGCGAAGACCAGTCACCCGGAGCAGGCGTGGGAGTTCGTACGGTTCCTTGGCTCCCAGCCGGCGGCCGAGATCCTCGGGCGCGGCGGACCGATCCCGGCGTACACCGGCACGCAGGCGGCGTGGGCCAGTGCCAACGCCCGGTTCAAGGTGCAGTACCTGCTCGACGCGGTGACGTACGCGGTGCCGTACCCGGTCTCCCGCAACACCGCCGCGTGGAACGAGGCCGAGGCCAAACACCTGAGCCAGGCGTACAGCGGTGAGGTCGACGTCGAGACTGCGGCCAGGGCGCTTGCCAAGGACATGAACGCCCTGCTGGCGAAGGAGTAGCCGGCCATGGTGCTCACCGAGCCGGGCGCCGTCCGGGCCGAGCCCGTCGTTCCGTCCGTACCCCCCGGTCCGACCCGGCGCCGCCGGCCCTGGCGGAACCAGCGCAGCGAGGCGCTCTGGGCGTACCTGCTCATCGCCCCCACGGGGTTGGGCCTGGCTGTCTTCTATCTCTGGCCGGTACTGCAGACGGCGTACTTCTCGTTCAGCGAGTGGGGGCCGTTCGGTGGGCACGAGTGGATCGGCCTGGACAACTACCGCACCCTCGTCCGCGACCCGGAGGCGCTGCGGGCGCTGGGCAACACGACGCTGTACACGGCGCTGGGCCTGGCGGGCATCCCGGTGGCCATCGTCTTCGCCGCACTGCTCAACCGGCGCCGACTGCGGGCGGTGTCCGTCTACCGGATGCTGTTCTTCCTGCCGATGGTGACGATGCCGGTGGCGGTCGCGATGGTCTGGCGGTGGCTCTACAACGGTGAGTACGGGCTGGTCAACCACGTCCTGTCGGTGGTGGGGATCGACGGTCCGCACTGGATCGCCGAACCGGCCACCGCCCTCTACGCCCTGGCCGCCGTCGGCATCTGGACCACCCTCGGCTACAACCTGGTGATCTTCCTCGCCGGCATGCAGTCGATCCCCCGGGAGTACTACGAGGCCGCCTCGATCGACGGTGCGGGGCCGCTCGTCCAGTTCCGCAGGATCACACTGCCACTGCTGTCGCCGTCCATCTTCTTCGTCTCGGTCCTGTCGGTCATCGGCTCGCTGCAGCTGTTCGACCTGGTGTACGTGATCGGCGGCAGTGGCCAGTCCGCACGCAACAACCCGGCGTACCCGCGCATCCAGACGGTGGTGGCGCTCTTCTACGAAAAGGCGTTCTCCAGCAACGACCGCGGCTACGCGGCGGCGATCGTGATGGGCCTGCTGCTGTTGATCGTCGCGCTGACGGCCGTGCAGTTCCGGCTTCAACGGAGGTGGGTCCACTATGGCTAGGACCACGACACGGGCTGGGTCCACGGCACGCCGCGGGCATCTCGGGACCCACGCGGTCCTCGCCGTCGGCACGACGTTGATGGTCGTCCCGTTCGCCTGGCAGTTCCTCACCTCACTGAAAACGCTTTCCAGCGCGACCCGGGTACCACCGACGATCGAACCGGACTGGCACTGGTCCAACTACCGGCGGGTGTTCGAGCTGCTGCCCTTCGGCGACCAGTTCCTCAACACCGTGCTCGTGGCGGTCGGGCGTACCGCCGGGCAGCTGCTGTTCTGCTCGATGGCGGCGTACGCCTTCGCCCGACTGCGATTTCCCGGCCGGAACCTGCTTTTCGGCATCTTCCTGTCCGTGCTCATGGTGCCGCCGCCCCTGTTCGTCATCCCCCAGTACGAGATCATGGCGAAGCTCGGCTGGCTCAACTCGCTCCAGGCGCTGATCGTGCCCGGCCTGTTCAGCGCCTTCGGGGTGTTCCTGCTGCGGCAGTTCTTCCTCGGCCTGCCCAGGGAACTCGACGAGGCGGCCCGGCTCGACGGCGCCTCACCACTGCGCATCTACTGGTCCGTGATGTTGCCACTGGCCAGGCCGGGCCTGCTGGCGCTCACCATCCTGGCTCTGCTCTGGTCCTGGAATGACCTCTTCTGGCCGCTGGTGGTCAACACCGATCCGGACAAGATGACCCTGTCCGCCGGACTGGCAGCCCTGCAGGGCCAGTTCCAGACCGACTACCCGGTGCTCATGGCCGGATCGCTACTCGCCTCCCTGCCGGTCATCGCGGTCTTCTTCGTGATGCAACGGCACTTCATCGAAGGAATCGCCCTCAGCGGCAACAAGGGCTGACGGCCCACCGCCGCAGAGAGGACCTCCAGCGACCGGGTCCGACGCAGACATGGCAGCGGTCGCTCGCGCCGGCACCCCACCGGGTGGTGTTACACGGCGCAGGCAGTGCACCCGAGTACACCACCACGGTCACCTGACTGAAGGGGAGAAGCCGTGTTCGGTAAAGCCATCCGCCTGCTCTGCGGGGCGGTCGTCCTGACCGCCGCCGCCATCGTCCTGCCCCACGCGCAGCCCGCGAACGCGGCCGCGTTCGAGATCGGCCGCACCCCGTTCTACGGCAAGGTGCCCACGCTCAACGAGAACAGCCGCACCGCGTTCTGGTACGGGCAACTCGACCAGGCCAAGACCAACCAACTCAAGGCGTACGACCTGGTCGTGCTCGAACCCACCCTGCGGGTGCTCAACCTGACCGCCGACCACTTCTACTTCGAGTCCGTCACCAGCGCACAGGTGCAGGAGATCAAGCGCGGGCTGGACGGTGTGCTCGGCAGCGCCGACGACGTCGTCGTGCTGGGCTACCTCTCGGTCGGGGAGATGCTGCCCACCATCATTCCCGGGCACAGCGGGCACATGACCATCCAGAAGGGCATCGAGCTCGGCCTCCTTCCAGCCGGCTACACCGGACCGTCGGGTCCGCTGCACGGGCCCAACCCGTGGAACTACGACGCCGCGGGTGGCTACCTGAACGTGGAGGGTGGCGCGACCCCGGACGGCACCTACGACGACGGCTATGCCGGCTACACCGGTCTGAACATCGCCGCCGGCTACTCCTCCTGGGGCAACCGGCTCACCTGGCGCAACCGCGGCGTCATGCCCTGGTACCTCGACCAGCAGGGCACCTGGGTCAGCGACAGCCGATACCTCTACGGCGGCTACTGGCGGGACGGTGACGGCAATGTCGACGTCAACCGCAACTACGGCGGCGGCTACATCAACGCCGGTGACCCGGCCTGGCAGCGGTTCGTCACGTACCAGGTCGACAAGATCGTCCACGACGGTGACTACGACGGCGTCTTCCTCGACACCGTCGACACGCCCGACCCGGTCGGAGGTGCCGGCCCGGGTGTCTCGTGGGGACCACGCGGCAACTTCGGCTTCACCGCCGGCGGCATGATCGACCTCGTCGAGAAGATCAAGGCCGTCGACCCGAGCAAGGTCGTCGCCGCCAACCGCGGCTACTGGTACTTCAACCCGGACGAGGGCACCTCGCGGTTCGCCGACCGCTACCGCCGCGCCATCAACGTCTTTGTCACCGAGTCCTGGTACTACAACACCTACATTCCCGGCTTCTACGACAGCAGCCCCGGTTACGAGAGCAACTGGAACACCAATCCCGCCTCAGCCGGCTACCGCCACCGGGACAACTTCGGCGGCTTCTGGAAGTCGTACATGAACGCCCAGGCCAACCAGGCCGACGGCTTCAACATCGCGATCATCGACTTCCGGGTGCCAGCCAGCGGCACACAGAAGTGGATGAACGAGGTGGTGGTCAACTCCGGCTACCTCGGCTACTCGGTCTCCGGCGCCAACCACTTCAACTCGGCGATCTACGACGACGCGAAGAACTGGCTCGACGCCAACGGACGCGCCGCGCCCAGCCAGGCCGGCGCCCACCCGACCAACCTGTTCGGCGGGTTCGTCGCCGACGGCAACACGGGGGAGTGGACGGCCGAGACACCGATCTACCAGGATCCGGCCGGCGCCAACGCCAAGGGCATCACCAAGGTGTACGCCCGGTTCGCCGGGGACCGGTTCTTCATGATGATCGAGGCGAAGCAGACGATCAGCCTGGCCCAGGAGATGATCTACTTCGACTACGACCGGGACGGCTCGTCCGGCTGGCAGCCCTTCTGGCCGACCTCCCCCGACGCCCGGGTCTACCTGGAGAACCTCAACCAGGCATACCTGCTGCCGCACCTGACCGGCCAGGCCGACGTGTTCCGGTTCAGCAGCCCCAGTTCGCCCGGCAACCGGGGCTGGCCGGTGCGGGTCGTGCAGTCCGGCACCCGTGTCGAGCTGGAATTCGACCGCGGGCACATCTTCCCGCCGTCGACGGCGGGCCGGGAGATCTGGACGTGGTTCCGGGTCGCCAACTTCGGTGGCCAGCCCGTGCGGTTCGTCGTTCCCGGCGGTACACCCGCCGTGCGGCCGGTCACCGGCAACGTTCCGGCCACGAACGTCCCGGCCACCTGAAGGACAGCTCCACCGACGAACGGCTCCCGGTCAGCCCGAACCCTTCCCCTCGTCACGCCTGAGAGAGAGCCATGTCCCGGATACGATTGATCGCCGCCGCCCTCGTCGGCGTGCTGGCCACGGTCACCCTCAACGTGATCCCGGCACACGCCGCGATCACCGGCCAGACGGCATCCAACACCGCCACCACCGTCACCTACCGATACCAGTACACCGGCGCACCCGCGTGGCGCCGCGTCTACGTGGACACCGACCGCAACGCGGCCACCGGGTTCGCCACCACCGGCGTCGGAGCGGACTACCTGCTGGAGAACGGCACCCTGTACCGTCACGCCGGCAGCGGCTGGAACTGGGCCGCGGTCACCGCCGTCACCCACACCACCGGCGGCGGCACCGCGAGCTGGACCGTCAACCGCGCCGACCTCGGCGAGACCGCGACACCCAACGACGCCGACCTGGTCTTCCAGACCGAGGCCCCACTGGACACCTCGGCCCGGTACACCCACGTCTACAGCGGCTCCGGCAACGGCGGCGGCACGGTGACGTACCAGCCGGACACCGCCGACATCGCCAACCCGGAGCGCGGCTTCTACCACCACACCGGCGACTGCGACGTCAACGACTTCAACCTCGCCACCCTGCAGGGCTACCGCACCAGCCAGCAGACCACGCTCGTGATGTGCGTGTTCTACCTCGCCGCGTTCAAGAACGCGCCGATCAGCGCGGCGGCACTCGCCCAGTTCCAGCAGCAGGCCGACACCGTGCGCGCCGCCGGACTGAAAATGATCCTGCGGTTCGCGTACACCACCTCCACCAGCGGCGACGATGCCCCGCTCAGCCGAGTGCTGTCCCACCTCGACCAGCTCGCGCCGTACCTCAACGCCAACAGCGACGTCATCCACGTCATGCAGGCCGGTTTCATCGGCGCATGGGGCGAGTGGTGGTACACGCAGAACTTCGGCAACGAGGGCAACGTGACGCAGGCCGACTGGGCCAATCGCAAGGCCGTGGTGGACAAGCTCCTCAGCGTGCTGCCGGCGAACCGCATGGTCCAACTGCGCACCCCCAAGTTCAAGCGCACGATGTACGGCACCGGTGCACTGACGTCCGGCCAGGCGTACAACGGCACCGCGCTCGCCCGCCTCGGTCACCACAACGACTGCTTTCTCGCCAGCCCGGACGATCTCGGCACCTACGAGAACATCGCGGTCGAGTACCCGTACCTGGCGGCCGAGACACAGTTCGTGCCCATGGGCGGCGAGACCTGCCAGCCCAACCCGCCGCGCTCACAGTGCCCGACCGCGCTGCAGGAACTCGGCCAGTTCCACTGGAACTACCTCAACGCCGACTACCGCGCGGAGGTGCTCAACGGCTGGACCAGCGGTGGTTGCATGACCGGTGTGCGCCGCAACCTCGGCCACCGGTTCACCCTCACCCAGGGCACGTACCCGGCCACCGCGACGGTCGGCGGCAGCCTGGCAGTCCAGTTCACCGTGCAGAACGCGGGCTGGGCCGCGCCGTTCAACCCGCGCGGTCTCACCCTCGTGCTGAGGAACACCGCGACGGGCGCCATCCACACGAGGGCGCTCAATGCCGACCCGCGTCGGTGGGCCGCAGGCACGTCCACCACGGTCAACCAGTCCGTGTCGCTGGCGGGCGTACCGTCGGGCACCTACCGGCTGCTGCTCAGCCTGCCCGACCCGCAGCCGAGGCTCGCCACCCGGCCCGAGTACGCCATCCGGCTGGCCAACACCAACGTGTGGGAGCCCAGCACCGGCTACAACGACCTGCTGCACTCGGTGGTCGTCCGATGAGCCACGTCAGGCAGGAGATCGCCAGCCAACCCGATTGCTGGCGGCGAGCCGTCGCGCTCGTCCCCGAGGTCGGCCACCTGCTCCCGGCACCGGGCCAGCGGAGCGCCGTCATCGGCTGCGGCACGTCCTGGTTCGTCGCCCAGGCCTACGCCCGACTGCGGGAAGCCGCCGGGCACGGCGAGACGGACGCGTTCACCGCGTCGGAGTTCCCCGCCGAGCGCGGCTACGACGCCGTCGTGGCGATCACCCGCTCGGGTACGACCACCGAGGTGTTGGACGCTGTCCGAGGCAATGCGGCCACGGTGATCGTCGCCGATCCGCAGACTCCGGCCGCCGACCTTGCGGCGGGCATGATCGCACTCCCGTGGGCTGATGAGCGGTCGATCGTGCAGACCCGCTTCGCGACCACCACGCTCGCGCTGCTCAGCGCACATGTCGGCGTACCACCCGACACGGTGGCGGCGGCGAACGCGGTGGTGGCCCCGCTGCCGCTCGACCCGTCCGCCGTGGAGCAGGTCAGTTTCCTGGGCGTCGGTTGGACGGTGGGACTGGCACACGAGGCGGCCCTCAAATGCCGGGAGGCGGCTGGGTTGTGGACCGAGTCCTATCCCGCGATGGAGTACCGGCACGGGCCTGTCGCGATCGCCGCCCCCCGCCGGGCGGTGTGGATGTTCGGGGAGCCGCCCGCCGGGCTTGCCGAGCAGATCGGCCGGACCGGCGCCACGTTCGTGAACACCGGACGCGACCCGTTCGCCGACCTGGTACTGGCGCAGCGCTTCGCGGTCGAGGCCGCCGCTCACCACGGCCTCGACCCCGACTCGCCACGCAACCTGACCCGCTCGGTGGTACTGCGGTGACCGATACCGGGGACGTGGTGGTGGCTGTGGACGTCGGCGGCACTCACATCAAGTGCGCGCTCGTCGACGCCCGCGGCGACCAGCGGCACCGCGAGCGGCACCCGACCGGTGCCGCGCGGGGACCGCAGGCCGTCGTCGCCACGATCCTCGACATCGTGCGTACGCTCGCCGACCGCGCCCGCGAGCAGGGACTGGTGCCCCGGGCGGTCGGTGTGGCGGTACCCGGCGTGGTGGACGAGGTTGAAGGGGTCGCGCAGTACGCCGCCAACCTGCCGCTGCGTGACGTACCCCTGCGGAAGCTGGTCGCCGAACACCTTGGGCTGCCCACCGTGCTCGGCCACGACGTGCGTGCCGGCGGTCTCGCCGAGGCTCGCCTCGGCGCCGGGCAGCACACGACCCACATGCTCTTCGTACCGATCGGCACCGGCATCGCCGCCGCGTACGTGACGGGTGGTGCGGTGCTGACCGGTGCCGGCGCGGCCGGTGAATTCGGGCATGTGGTCGTACGACCCGCTGGCCCACAATGCGCTTGTGGAGGGCGCGGCTGTCTGGAAGCGGTCGCGTCCGCCGCTGCTATCGCACGTCGGGCCGGGATGCCAGCGCCCGAGGTGGTGGCTCGGACGGCCGCCGGAGATCCCGCCGCAGCCGGTATCTGGCGTGACGCCGTTCGCGCGCTCGCCGACGGTTTGCTGACCGCCCAGGCGCTGCTCGATCCGGAGGCCATCGTCCTGGGAGGCGGACTCTCCCACGCGGGTGACGCCCTGCTCGGACCGGTACGGACCGAAGTCCTCGACCGACTGACCTTCCACCGCGAACCGCAGATCCTGCGCGCGTCATTCGGTGACGAAGCAGGCTGTCTCGGCGCGGGCCTCCTCGCCCTCGACCGCTGGCAGCTCCGCACAGAATGATCATCGTAGCTCGGCTGGGCCATGCTCGCCCCGTACGCCGAACATGTCATCGTGGGCGTCGACGAAATCGTGGCAAAGCCTCCGGCGATGCCCTGGGTGGAGGCGGGGGTGCTCTCCGCGACCGGACAAACGGCTCGTGTTGGCCGCCTACACCCAACTACGCCTCGCCCGAGGCGCCGTCGCTGATTTACGCCAGCCCTGGGAACGCCCCGCCCGCCCGAAAGACTCACTCCCGCCCGTGTCCGGCGACTCGGTCACGTTGGCGTACACGCGCGGGGCGCATACTGGCTGTGGCCTCGTCGTGGTCTGGTTCGTGTGTGGTAACCGAATCCAGACCCCGACGAGGCATTCGCCTTGATAGGTGCATCAATCCGGGCGAGTCACGGAGACAACTTCCGGCTGGGCGCTTGGTGCGCACCCTGGCCCCGCCTCATCGAGGACACAGGTGAACAGGCCCACGATCACACCGCACCGGGAAGTGTGAGCCAAGTCAGGTCTCCGGGAGATCTTTCACGCCAACAACCCGCGCGAGCCGTTCCAGATGGAGACGGCGATGGGCATCCACCTTGCGTACTGCTGCGGCAGTTCGACGCCGCCCGCGCAACCGCCGTGCTTCCGCGCGGTGTTCGGCCCCCGGCTATTGAGCCGGCGCGGCCTCGTCGTCCGACCCGGCCTGTCCGCCACAGAACACCTCGTTGACGAGCCTGTGCTGCGCCTTCTGGAACGCCTCCGCCCACTCCGCAAAGGCCAGCTCGGCGTTCCCGGTGGTCAGCGAGGCGGTCAGGGTCTTGCTGCCGTCGGGGGTGCTGTACATCAGCGCCGCCCAGCCCGCGAAGCCGCCGTTGTGGGTGATGAGGGTGCCGCCGTCGTCCGTGGTCAGCACGAACACTCCCAGGCCATAGTCCATGTTCGGGATGCCGGTCGGGTGCGGCGTGCACATCTCGGCCAGCAGCGGCGCCGGCAGCAGCTTGCCGTCCATCAGCCCGGAGATGAACAGGTGGAGGTCCCGCGTGGTCGAGATCATGTCGCCGCCGGTGGAGGTCCAAGAGGGGTTCATGCGGGTGATGTCGACCGTCTTCCACTGGCCCGCGTCCTGGTACGTGTAGTAGCCGTGGGCGTGTGGCTCGGGGATGTCCGGCGAGGTCTCGGGCACGACGGTGCCCGTCAGCCCGAGCGGCTTCATGATCCGCCGCTGCATCTCCTCGGCGAACGAGCGGCCGGTGACCTGCTCGACCAGCAGCCTGGCCAGCACGTAGTTGGTGTTGGAGTAGCTCCAGTCCGTCCCCGGCTCGAACCGCGCCGGCTTGGACAGTGCCAGCTCTACCAGCTCCTGCGGCCGGTAGGTGTGGAACCGATTGTCCACCCACTCCTGACCCTGCCAGGGGATTCCCGCCACGATCGTCCCGTCGGGGTAGTACTCGCCGGTGAAGTTGAACACCCCGCTGGTGTGCTGCAGCAGCATCCGCACGGTGATCCGGCGATCCAGCTTGAACTCGGGCAGGTAGTCGGCCGCTGGGGCGTCGAGCCCGATCTTGCCGTCGGCCACCAACTGCAGCACCAGGGTCGCGGCGAAAGTTTTGGTGTTGCTGCCGATCCGGAAGTGCCCGTTCGTCGGCGGCTTGGCGGCCTCGCCCAACTTGCGCACCCCGGCACTGTCGACCCACTCGCCCCGTTCGTCATGCACGCGCAGCTGCACCCCGGCGAAACCGGAATCGACGATCTCCTGGATGGCCTTCTGCAGCTCCGGGCGATCCTGCCCGGCAGCGGCCTTCGGCAGGTCCCCGCTGTCCGTGGTGGCCACCCCGGGTGCCTCCGCCGCGCCGTCGGGCGCTGGTTCGGAGAAGCCGCTGTTGCCGTTTCCCGTCATGATTCTCCTTGCCTACAACCTCGGCCAGTGTTTGGGGATCACTGAATGATGGCTGCGACGCTACATTGCATTCACTGATTCGTCAACACAGGATAGTCGCCATAGCGCCTAGCGATACCCCGTAACAGGTTCCCTATTGCAATGGGATCGAGCTGAACGCAAGGGACGACCGAGATCTTGCATTGCAATGGGCTCTGTGTGAAGGCATACTGTGCGGCGGGAAGAGCGCGGCGCCTCGTTGCAGCCCGGCAGAGAGGAGACGAACGCCGATGCCCGGCGGAAGACTCACCAACGAGGACCGTCAGCACATCGCTGTAGGTCTGGCCGAGGGACTCGGATACTCAGAAATCGGCCGGCGCCTGGGTCGGCCCGCCTCGACCATCATGCGGGAGGTCACCCGCAACGGCGGACCCAACGATTACCGGGCGGACCGGGCGCACCTGGCCACACAGCATCGTGCGCACCGACGGAAGCAGGCCCAGCCTCCGGCGCCGCCGACCCCCGACAGCGGCCATGGGCGAGACCCCCAAGCGGTCCAAGACTTCACCGAGTCCTTCACCGCTCTCCTGGTCCAGCAGGGGATGCCCCGAATGATGGCCAGGGTGCTGGCCTGCCTTTACACCACCGACTCCGGCACCCTCACCGCCGCAGACCTGATCCAGCGGCTCCGCATCAGCCCGGCGTCGATCTCCCACGCCGTCGCCTACCTCGAACAGCAGGGAATGCTGAGGCGGGAACGAACCCCCGGCATGCGCCGCGAGCGCTATGTCATCGACGATGGGATCCTGCTCCAGTCCCTCCTCGCAACTGTGCAGATGAACGACACCCTGGCAGCCGCATCCCAGTACGGAGCCGAAGTTCTCGGCGCGGCAACCCCGGCCGGCGCCCGCTTCGGGTCCTCCGCCGAACTCCTCCTCCTCGTGAGCCAATCCCTCCGGCACGTGATCCAGCAGTGGCAGCAGAGCCGGATCGCCCTGAGCGCCGAGCGACAGCCATGATCCCTCGCTACTTTCAGTCTGCTGCCCGCACCATTCCTGGCCGGACGCGACGACCTCTCACGCCGCCGTGCCGACGCCCTGCTACGGCAACAGACAGCGGAGGCCGGGCTGCGCCTCTGGGCACGCGTTCGAGCAGCCGCAGACGCCGCCACCCGGCCAGGCCGCCCAGCTAAGAGCCGAACGCAGGGAGATCGCCAACCGACCCGACCGCGCGGCCGTCATAGCTCGTCTCTCCAGACGCTTCGGCGAGGTCCTCTCGGACATGGGCTGGTGGTACCCCCAGGTGGTTCTCTCTCGGGCCAGGCGCAGCACCAGCCGGCGGATTGACCCGGCGGTACGTCGCCGTCCGGCCCGCCGGGGGGCGGGAGAGCCTGGCGGGCCGGCGGGCGATCGGGTCTCGATGCCAGCGCAGCACGGTCTCCGGGCGGATCAGCAGCCGCAGGTTGCGAAGGGGTCGCGGGGTAGCCGGTGTAGAAGAGCAGCCAGCCCGGTCAGGTGGGGTGAACCGGACCCTTCTCGCCGTGCAGCTGCCGTGCAGGACGGTGATCTGGTGGCGCAGCGTGAGGCTCTCGGCGTCTTTGTCCCGGTGGCTCATCTGCAGCAGCCGCAGGAGCACGGGAGCGTTGGTCACGCCGAGGTAGGCCAGTCGCAATAGCACAACAAATCATTTTCGTGCACCGCGCAACGTCGATCGCCCGCTGCATCCAGGCCGTGCGGCTTGAGGCTGCGACCGCGGTCTGATCTCAGTGATCAAGAGGATTGTGACCAGGACGGACGAGGTTTCGGCGGCGTGCTGGTGGGCGCGGCTGGTCATCGAGTCCACGCTCACCATCCAGCCGATCCGGCCGGCCGCGTCGCAGGCGGCCTGCAATCCGGCAAGGATCTTGCCCCAGGTCCCGTCGCGCTGCCAGCGGCGGAACAGGCCGTAGACGGTGGGCCAGGGCGCGTATTCGGCCGGGACATCGCGCCATGGGCACCGACCCGGATCCGCCACCGGATCCCGTCGATGAGCTGCCGTTTCTCCCACTTCGGCGGACGACCTGTCGTCGACGCGGCAGGTAGCAGCGGAGCCAGAACAGCCCACTGCCTGTCGGTCAGGTCATGCCGCCTCGTCACCGCCACGCTGGGCACGAGGTCTCCGGTATGAAGTTCTTGCTTGGTCGCAGAACCAGATACCGGAGACCTCTTCAGTTGTCGATCACCGCCACACGTGACCTCGACGCTGCCGGCCTGACTGACGAAACACGTCTTGGAGCGTGTTTGAGAAGTGTCGGTCGATGGGCGGCATGCCGCTGCCGGTGGCAGGAGGATCGCCCCGTTCCTCACCGTACGATTCCGGTAGTGCACCTGGTTGTGACCGTCTGGAGGGCGTCGAGGTCGTGGCGCAGGTCCGCCACGCGCGCCTCCGCCTCAGCAACCAGCGAGTCGGAGACCCGCGCCCAGTCCTGCGCCGACGGCTTCTCGGGTAGCGCCTGGAAGATGTCGGCGATCTCCCGGACTGTCAGCCCGACTCGCCGAGCGAGTCGGGCGAACCGGATGCGGCAGGCGGCGTTCTCGTCGAACCGGCGCTGGTTCCCGGTGGTTCGGCGCGCGTGGATCAGGCCGTGCTCTTCGTAGAAGCGCACCGCGGACGGAGCGACGTGGCTCGCGTGGGCAACGTCTTTGACGGTGAGCGTGAACGATGGCGGGGCCTGCGTCGTGGTGGTCATGTTCCTAACATGCTGCAACGCGCCCTTGACTTCAACCTTTGTTGAACGTCCAGCATCAGCTGTATGCAGATCCCAGGAGACAGCGGTGCCCCGACGGCCGTGATCGTGCCGGTCGGCGAGATCGCGGGCGCGCAGTCCCGCCCGTCGGCGGAGCAAGCGCAGGTGCTTCCAGAGCGCGCTCTCAGGCTGGCAGTCGTAGTTGCGAGTGTCCGCGAGGGCCGTCTTGGCGCCGCGGTCGCCTCGTGGTTTTCCGACGAGGCGAAGAGGCACGGTCGATTTGATGTCGATCTGATCGACCTTGCAACCGCCTCGCTCCCGCTGGGGCTCACGAACGACCCCCCGTCTGAGCTGATGGATGTGACGTCGAGGCTGGAGTCGGCCGACGCGTTCGTCGTCGTCACCCCCGAGTACAATCACAGCTTTCCGGCGTCCATCAAGAGCCTCATCGACTGGCACTTCAGCCAGTGGCGCGCGAAGCCGGTCGGCTTCGTCTCCTACGGCGGACGATCGGGCGGCGTGCGCGCGGTTGAAGCCCTCCGGCTGGTGCTTGCCGAGATGCATGCCGTCACCATTCGGGACACTGTCAGCTTTCCGATGGTCTGGGAGACCTTCGGAGATGACGGTCGGCCGGTCGACGAAGAAGAGTCCGCAGCGGCGGCGCAGGCGCTGCTGGACCAGCTCGCCTGGTGGGCCACGGCCTTGCTCCAAGCTCGTACCAGATCGCCCTACCCGGCGCACGCATGACCCCGAACGATATCGAAGGAGCAGTGATGGCCCTCCCGATGCAGGCCGACGCCAACCAGGTGGCCGCGTACTGGACGCGGCTGGCGTACGAGTCCATCATCCGGTTCACCCGTGACGAGCAGGCCAAGCGCGGCTTCACGCAGCCGCAGTTCTGGATCCTGCGCCACCTATCCCCTCACGACCTCGCACCTGATGACGGCGCAGCAAGGACAATTCCCCAGCTTCAGCAAGCCATGACGGAGTACATCCGCCACGACGACGACCTCGCGAGCGAAGCCGAGGTGCTCCTTGGCCGCGGATGGATCCACGCAGATCACGACGGCTGCCTACGAATCACCGACGCCGGCGAGGCAGCTCGCCTACAGATGAAGCAGTCCGCTCCCGAGATCCGGTCGCTGATCCATCGAGGTATCGACGACGCGGACTACGTTGCGGCGCTGAGAGTGCTGCACAAACTCATCGCCAACACCACCCTGGTGCCGGAGACGGAAGCCGTAAAACTTGCTTGAGAAGCGCTCGGGCCTTGCCCGGTGCGTCCGCGTGACTGCCGGCGTCGATGCGGTCAAGGTGTCCGAATGTCTCGACAGCGGCGGTATCCTTCGGACCTGACCGATGAGCAATGGGCGCTGGTCGCACCGTTGTTGCCACAACCGAAACGCGGTGGGCGGCCGGAAAGGCACCCGCGAGGGTCTGTTGTGGATGGCATTTTGTACGTCGTGCGTACCTGTGGTGCCTGGCGGTACCTGCCATCCGACTTCCCGCCGTGGCAGAGGGTGTACTGGCACTTCAAGCAGTGGGAGGAAGCCAGGGCCACCGAGACGATGCTCGCCGCGCTGCGGGTTCAGGTGCGCGTCCAGCAAGGCCGCAACCCTGAACCCAGCGCAGGCATCATCGACCCCCAAAGCGTCAAGGGCGCCGACACCGTCGGCCGCGACAGCCGCGGCTACGACGCCGGCAAGAAGATCAACGGACGGAAACGCTTCATCGTCACCGACACCCTCGGCCTCCTCATCGTCGTGGTCGTGCTCGCCGCCAGCGTCCAGGACCGCGACGGCGCCAAAACCACCCTGCTGAGCCTGTACCTGACCGCGCCGGTCCGGTACGTCTACGCCGACGCCGGATTTGCCGGCAAACTCGCCCGCGACTACGAACGTGACCCCGCCACCTCCGAAGCCATCATCCGCTGGGCCGCATCAACACCATCACCAGCCGAATCCTCAGAGGCGGACCAGCAGCCCGCCAACAACGCTGGCACTGGCCCGACCAATCATGACCCACTTCTCAAACACGCTCTTAGCAGGGCTTGGCGTACCAGTACGGATCGAATTCCACCCAGCTGGCGCCGGCCCCTTCGACGAAGGCGTGGGCTTCATTGCCATTCTGGTCCAGCAGATAGGCCCACGTGCTCGGAGTCTGGTTGTTGTAGACGGACCCCCAGCCGTTCCAGTTGAAGAGCGCGTAGTTGCCGCAGGCGTAGATCACGAACATGCGTCCCCGGAATTCGCCCTCGGTGTAGAGGCACAGGGCGGTGTAGGGACAGGATCCGGCGGCCTGTGAGGAGATTCCGGAAACGCTCGCGTTGTTGTTGTCGTCGGGCCCGACCTGGATGGCCTGCGCGGAGATTCCGGCGACGCTCGCGCGGTTGCTGTCGTCGGGGCTGGCGTGGGCGGCTGAGGGCACCGTGAGGGTGGCGGCGACAGCAGCGAGTGCGGCGATGAGGAACAGCCGTGGTTTCATGCGACTACAGTGATCAATAGATGGCACTGTGTCAATAGATCCGGTCTGTGGGGAAAATAACGCAGACGTCCTGATTGTTTGAATCGGGCTCGTGACCAGCCGAAGCAGAGATAGTAGGCGCCGTCGGCGGGTTGCTGATGCTGCGCCAGCTCCCGCCGCTCGACACCATCCGCCAGGTTGTCGATCACGACGAGCGGTGTACGACTCGGACCGGACCCAGGGCCATCATCGGATGCTGATCCACCGGCGTAGCGAGGTCGTGTCGGACATTCGGCAAGACCACCGTCGTCGTCATCACCGCGAAGTCCGCCGGGCGCAGGGTCTTCGGCCTCGCCACCGCAGGCGTCCGTCTCGCTTGACCTCTTGCGCGTCAGTCCGGCAGCCAGTGCATCTCGTGCGCCAGGGCTTTGGCGACCGCACGGATGCGGCGGTGTAGTGGCGACTGCTCGCGTGGGAGGACCAGGTGGATCGTCAGGCTGGGCGCGCCTCGCAGTGGTCGCCAGGTGAAACCGGCCGGTTGTGCCGTGGCCGCGGCTTCTCCGGCCGGGGCGAGGGTGACCCCGTCGCGCAGGTCGCGCTGAGACATGTCGAAAGAGACTGCGGGCGTGCGGAATCGGGGGTGTGTTCGGGTGTCTCGGAACAGCGCGGACAGCTGATCGTGGATCACGGGGTTGGCCGCACGGTCCGGGAGTCGCAGCGGATACGCGGCCGCGTCGGCGATCTCGATCTCCGGGTGTTCGGCCAGCGGATGGTGCTGCGCCATCTGGACCCCGATGCGCGCACGCCGCAGCAGGAACCGGCGCACGCCACGGCCCGGCTGTTCACCGCGGGTGATCCCGGCATCGATGCGGCCGTCGGCGACCGTGGGGGAGATCTGCGGTGTCGCCATCGGGACCGCGCCGACCTCGAGTCCGCTGTTGCCGCGAATCAGCCTGTCCACCAGGGCCGGTGCCGTCTCGGCCCCGGTGCTGAGGCTGTATCCGATGCGCAGCGTGCCCAGTTCACCGGCCGCCGCGCTCCGGGCGGTGTCCCATGCCCGGTCCAGCGCCGCCAGCGCGGGCGGCGCGGACTCCGCCAAAGCCGCACCGGCCGTGGTCAATACGACGCTACGCGTGTTGCGGACCAGCAGGGCCGTACCGAGTTCCGCCTCCAATCGGCGCATCCGGGCGCTGGGGGCGGGCGCACCCTGTCCCGTGGCGGTCGAGTCGTCGCCCACGAGGCCGGAATCACGCAACGCGTCGTTCTGATCGAGTTCGACAGCTTTGAACAGGCCGTCGCGGCATACGAGAGCGAGGCGTACCAGAAGGCGCTGGTGGCCCTCCCCGACGGCGTCGAGCGCGACTTCCGCATCATCGAAGGCATCGACTGACCCGCGGCCCAGCCATCACTGAGCATCCGTCACCTGATACGCACACGGTGCACATGCCAGCGCGGCGTGATCGGTGATCCGTTCGGGCGGCACTTGTAGAACCAGCAGACAGGGTTCACAGCTCGCTTGCCTCTCGGGGCGACGCGGCACGGGCTCCGCTGCGGTCGCGCGTATTGAAGAAGGCCCCAAGTACGACGGTCGCGAGCAGAACGGAGGGGACGAGCGGGGCGAGGAGCCGGACGTGGGTGAGGAGCAGTGCGCCGACGGCTGCTCCGGCCACGAGCCCCAGCAGGATGAAGGCCGGTCGGCGCAACGCTCCGATCGGTCGTCTGGCTGCCAGTCCGGTGATGAGTGTTGTCAGTGTGCCGGTCAGGTAGGTCGTCGACAGGCCGGCGACCCCGAACCGACCGATCGCGGCGCTCTGGATGCCGAGACCGGCTGCGCTGGCGGCCAGGAGTGCCAGCTGGACTGCTGCCGTCGGGGCGGCTCCAGTGACAAGCCAGACGATTCCGGTCGCGAGGAACAGTCCGAACTCCACGGCGAGTGCGGCGGTCACCCTGGGGGGCCACACCGGGTCGGTCGCAACGTGCTCGCCGGCGATCCGCGCGCCGACGAACGTGCCCGCGACGTATCCGAGAATCGCCGTCAGCACGTGGCCCGCGAGTGCGGTCTCCCAGCCGGCCGCCGCCGCTCCCAGCAACACCATGTTGCCGGTCATCACGCTGGTGAACGAACCACCGAGCCCGAGGAAGCCGAACGCGTCGATGGCGCCGCTGAAGATCGCCAGGATGACGACGTAGATGTTCCGGCGTCGGCGATCCGCTGCCTCGGTTCGGGGATCGCCTGGATCCATTCGTACGTGGGCTGCGCGCAGATCGCCGACCTGTCGGGCCTCCCCGGGCCGGTGGTGTGTCCGGTCGTCTCGCTGGGCTTCGGGACCGCGTTGCCGACGCAGAGGTACGGCAGCCGCGGCGCCCCCGTTGGTGATCGTCCTATGGTCAAGATTTTCCACTGCGGATCTTTTCTGTCCTCAGGTTCACAGCTCGTCGGCGGCTTCCCGGACCACCGCGCGGGCCTGCGCCGCCGAGCCGGCGCTACGCGCGAGGCCGGCCATCCGGACGCACTCGTCGTAGGTGTACCGGCCCAGCGTGGCGCGTACCGCGCCGAGCGCGGTCGGGGCCATCGACAGTGAGCCCACGCCCAGCCCGACCAGCACGCAGGCCAGCAGCGGATCGGCGGCAGACTCACCGCACACGCCGATCGGTTTGCCGGCGCTTGCGGCGGCACCGGCACTGATGCCGATCAGACGCAGCACCGCAGGGTGCCACGGGTCCAGCAGGTGGGCGAGCGTGCCGAGTTGCCGATCGGCTGCCAGCGCGTACTGGGCCAGGTCATTGGTGCCGAGGCTGACGAAGGCCGCCGAGACCAGGATCTCCTCGGTGAGCAGCGCCGCGGATGGCACCTCGATCATCACGCCGGCCGTCGCCAGCCCGGCCCGCCGGGCCTGAGCGACGAACCACTCCGCTTCGGCCGGTTCGCCGACCATGGGCGCCATCACCCATACCGTGGTGGACGTGCCGGACTGGGCACGAGCGATCGCGGCGAGCTGGTCGCGCAGGATGTCGGGGTGCGCCCGAAGCGCTCGGATGCCGCGCAGACCGAGAGCCGGGTTGGGCTCCTTCCCCACCGGAAGGAAGGCCAGCGGCTTGTCGGCGCCGGCGTCCAGCACCCGTACCACCACCCGCCGGTCGCCCAGCTCGGTGAAGATCCTGCGGTAGATCCCCTCCTGCTCCTCGACGGAGGGCGCGTGCTCCGCGTCGAGGTAGAGAAACTCGGTGCGCAGCAATCCGACTCCCTCGGCGCCGGCAGCGAGTGCCCCGGCGACATCGTCGGGACCACCGATGTTCGCCAACAGGGCCACCGCTTTCCCATCGGCGGTGGCGCCTGCCCCTACGGCGCCGGCCGACCCGACCACGGCGGCCGCGGCGGCACGGGCCGCGCCGACCCTGGCCGGCTCGGGGTTCAGGACGACGACGTGGTGGGCAGGATCGACCAGAACCTCGTCGCCGTCGCGCAGCCGGGCCGCACCGGCACAGCCGACCATCGCCGGAATCCCGCGCGAACGAGCGAGGATCGCGGTGTGGCTGGTTGGTCCGCCCTCCACCGTCACCAGCGCGACGACCTTTGACAGGTCGAGCGTGGCGGTGTCCGCTGGCGCCAGGTCGGTGGCGACGAGCACGTACGGGTGGGGCAGTTCAGGCACCCCGGGCGGCGGCAGGCCCAGGCTGGCCGCGATCGCCCGGTTGCGTATGTCGTCGAGGTCGGCGACACGGGCGGCGAGGTACTCTCCCGCGCCAGCAAGCGCCTCCCGGTAGCCGGCGAAGGCCTCGTAGATCGCCCGGGCGGCGGTTCGGCCGGCCTTCACGCCCTCCTCCACGGCCGCGGCGAGGCTGAAGTCCTCGGCCATCAGCGCCTGCGCCTCCAGCACGTCCGCCGCATCGCCGCCGGCCTGGGCAGCCCGGTCGCGCAGATCGGCGGCCACCGCGGCGAGCGCCTGCCGGGCCCGTTTCCGTTCCACGTCGGCCGGTTCCTGACTGGCCGCCGCGGACGGCGGTGGCGGCGGGTCGGCCATGCGGGCGACCACACCGACTTCGGCGACGAGGCCGATCCCGACACCGGAGAGCTCAGTTTCGGGGCGGGCCCGTTCGACGGTCGGGGACTCGCTCATTCCTGCTCCAGCAGCGTCGCGAGGTCGTCGAGCACGCTGTCGGCGGTTGGTCCCTCGGCGGCAAGCACCACCTGGTCGCCCTGCCCGACGTTGAGCGAGAGCACGGCCAGGATGCTGCGGGCGTCGACCGGAGTGCCGCCGACCCGCGCGACGGTCACCGGGATCCCGGCGGCCGCGACCGCCTTGACAAAGGCCGCGGCCGGGCGGGCGTGCAGCCCGACCGGCGAGCCGATCGTGACGTTGCGTTCTGACATCGGTATGCCTTCCCTCTGTTCGTGATCAGTTGTCTGTCGGTCGTCAGCGGCCAGGCCACGCCGGCGCCTCCGCCAACGCGGGCGCGCGCGGCGTGGCTGCCCGCACAGCGACCACCGCGAGCACGGTCATCGTCCGGCCGGGTCACGCCATGGGTACGAAGCGTTCGGCGAAGGCGGACCCGGTCTGACTGACGTGGTCGGTCATCAGCTCGGCGGCGCGCCGCTCATCCCGATCGGTCAGCGCCTTGAGGATCTCCTCGTGCTGTTCCCAGCTGGAGGGTGCGCGCTTCACGGCGACCACGGCGAAGTACCAGTCGATCCGCTTCTGCAGCCCGGCCAGTACGTCGGTGAGCACCGCGTTCCCGGCGCTTCGGATGATCAGGGCGTGGAACGAGTGGTTGAGGTCGACCAGAACGCGGGTGTCGACGCCACCGGCAGCGGCGGCACCGCGCTCGTACATCTCGTTCAGCTCGCGCAGGGTCGGTTCGGTGATCCGCTGGGCGGCGAGCCGGGCGGCCTGCGCCTCCAGGACCGTACGAACCTGGAACACGTCGTCGATCTCCTGACGGGTCGGCACGTGCACGTAGGCGCCGCGACCCTGGCGCAGGTCGACGAAGCCGTCTTGCGCGAGGTGCTGCAGGGCTTCCCGGATCGGTTGACGGCTGACCTGCAGCCGTTCGGCCATGGTCTCCTCCCGCAGGCGTTCGCCCGCACCGAGCACGCCGTGCACGATCATGTCTTCCAGCGTCTCGCGCACCGTTTCACGCAGCGGTCCGGGCCGGCTCACCGGGCGCCAGGCGGCGCTACCGTCGCTCATCCGCGCAGCACGAGGGCGCCGAGGTCGGTACGGCTCTGGTCGGGCAGCCACTGTGCGATCAGGCTCACCCCGGCCTGCGCCAACTCCTGCCACACGACCAGCTCCTCGGGACTGGCATAGACCTCCTTGGTGAGCTTGGTTCGCCCGGGACCGGTGTGCACATTGCCCACGTTCACCGTGTCGAAGGGCAGGCCGGCGCTGCGCAGGCGGGACAGCTCGATCGGCCCGCGGACGATGACGAGTACCTTCGCCCGGTCGAACTCACCGCCGGTGAGGGCCGCCGCTGCCGCCTCGACCGGCATGATGGTGACTCCTACACCGGTCGGCGCTGCCATCCGCATCAGGCTTGACTGCAACGGGTCGGCGCCCACCTTGTCGTCAGCGACAACGATGTGGTCGACACCAAGCGACCGGGTCCAGCCAACGACCACCTGGCCGTGGATGAGCCGGTCGTCCACCCGGATCAGTTGCACAGTCATGTTGTTGCCTCCTCATTGCTGAATAGCGGGGTGCCCCGCGCGATCGTGTGTCGCAGGGTCAGATCGGCACGCAGCACGACGATGTCGGCGTGCGCGCCGGGGGAGAGGGTGCCGCGATCGGTCAGGCCGAGCGAGCGGGCTGGGGTCTGCGCGGCCATCCGCAGTGCGTCGGCCGGATCCACCCCGGCGACATCCACCATCAGTCGCACCATGTCGGCGAGGCGGAGCACGCTGCCGGCGAGCCCGCCGGAGAGCGTGTTGGCCCGCCCGTTCTCGACGACCACCTCGGTACCTTCGAAGCGGCGGTGCCGCCCGTCGGGCAGCCCGGCCACATCGGTGCCGTCGCTGACCAGCATGACGCGGTCGGGGCCGGCCACATCGACGGCGAACCTGAGCATCCGGGGTGCGACATGCAGTCCGTCGGCGACCAGCTCGCAGCTGACCCGCTCGTCGGTGAGCAGTACCGGAATCGGTCCCGGTTCCCGGTGGTGGATCGGCGGTAGCGCGTTGAACAGGTGCGTCACGCGGCGTACGCCCGCGTCGACGGCTTCGGTCGCCTCCCGGTCGGTGGCGGCGGAGTGGCCGAGCGCCACACGGACGCCGGCATTGGCGAGGCGCCGTACCGCGGCCATGCCGCCGGCGAGTTCCGGGGCGAGGGTCACCACCCGGAGGGCGCCGGCGGCGAGGTCGAGCAGTCGTTCGAGTTCGGCGGTCATCGGCGCCCGCAGGTGCTCGCGGCGGTGCACGCCGCGGAAGGACTCGCTGAGGAACGGGCCCTCCAGATGGATGCCGAGCAGCTCGACGCCGTCACCGCCGATCGGGCCGGTCAGCGCGGCAAGGCCGGCGATTGCGGCAGCGGTCGTCTGCGGGTCGAGGGTCGCGGTTCCGGCCAGGCAGGACGTGACCCCGCCGGCCGCCAGGTATTCGGAGATCCGACTGAGGCAGGTGGGATCGGCGGACATGAAGTTGGCGCCCCGCCCGCCGTGGACGTGTGTGTCGATGAACCCGGGGGCGACGACGCATCCGGTGACGTCCATGATCTGCGCGCCATCGAGGGCGGCGCCGGCCGGCAGGAGCGCCTCGATCCGTCCGCCGCGCACGATCAGCTCGCCCCGGGCCAGGCGGCCGTCCGGCCACAACACGCGGCCGCCGGTCAGCGCCAGCCGGTCGGGCGCTTCGGTACGCCCGTCGTCAATCATGCTTCCTCCAAGGTGCGCAGCTGCCGGGCGAGCGCGGCCGCGACCAGTTCGGCGGCTCCGGGCGCCGCGATCGCGACCTCGGCCTCGTATCCGGTCGTCATGTCCGCGGTGGTCAGGTAGCCGATGTAGTCGCCGGCGTACCCGATCGGCAGGGTCACCGGATATCGGCTGGCCGCCCGTACGGTGCGGCCGACCGCGGTGACCGGCTCGCCTGGTAGGGCGGCCAACGCGAGGTCGCCCAGCACGATGGTGTGCGCCTCCGCGATCACCGGTTGCGTCGGCTCGCCGGAGCGCACCCGGTCGAGCCGCCGCCGCAGCCCCTGCACCTCGGTCTCCAGCACTCGCCGCCGGGGCGTGTCGGCCTCGTCCGCCAGCCGTGCCTCGGCAGCGGTCAGCCGCCGCCGCACCGCGGACGGATCGTCGGACGCGGCCGGCAACTCGACCACCTCCCGGCATGTTCTCGTCGGTGCCACCCGCACCGGGCGCCACGGCCCGTGCCATGCCTCGGTGACCAGGCCAGCGAGCCGGCGGAGCTCCTGCGGGGTCTGGGCCTGTCGGGTGAACCGGGTGCTCACGTCACCGGCCGTGCCGTTGACGTACAACACCGGCAGGTCGGTGTCCGCACGCAGCGCGGCCCGGACGTCGCCGGGAAGGTCCGGGGAGATCAGCGTGTTCCGTGCGCCGAGCACCGTGGGATGGCAGGCGAAATTCCACAGGTACGCGAGCGGGTTTCCCCGCCGGTCGGCGATCAGAAGCAGGGTGGCGCTCTGGTCCACCGGCCGGGTCGGGTCGTGCCGGTGGGCGGCGACGCCCGGTACCTGGCCGGTGCGGACCGACACCTCCGCGGGCCCGACCGAGGCGAGTGCCGCGTCGACCGCGGCCCGGGTGGCGTCGAGGTAGGCGCCGCGTACCACCGGGTCGACCGCCGCCGCCCCCTCGGCGCCTCCGGTACGCAACCCGGCCGGCCCGGAGTGGGTGTGCGAGGCGGCGACGAGGACCTGGTCGGCGCCGAAGCCGCGATCCGCCACGGATTCGCGGATCGCCGCGACGAAGCCGCGGTCGACGCCCACCGCGTCCACGGCCAGCAGCAGCACCAGGTGGTCGGCGTACCCGAGCGCCAGGGCGTTGACCTCCAGCGGGCGCAGCACTCCGGAACTGGGTTCGGTGCGCGTCCCGTACCCCGCCATCGGCACGGTCGGCGGCAGCGCCACGACCGCGCTACCCGCCCCGGCGCGAGCCCCCGGCGAGGTGGTCACATCCACCGCAGCTCCGGCAACCGATCCAGGTAACGGGCGGCGACAGCGGCGTTGTGCTCGTCGCCACCGGGCAGGTTGCGGCTGCGCCGGATCGGTGGTTGGTGGCCGTGCTCCACCAGCCACCGCGTCGCCTCGACGAGCGTGGCGTGCATCAACGCCGAGGCCGCGACCGTGGAGGCCGGCCCGACCGGCGGGGTGTCGGCCGGATGGAACAGGGCGTCACCGGCGGGCACCCCGGTGTCGAGGAAGATGTCGACGACCTCCATCAGCCGCTGACCGCTGCTGTGCGTGCTTTCACCGGCCAGCGAGTGTGCCGCCGAGCCGAGCCCGATCACCGTGGCGCCCCGGGCCTTGCCGCCCAGCGCCACGTCGATCGGCAGCGGGTTGAGGCCGGAGTTGGAGATGACGACGAGGACCTCGCCGGCGCGGATGTCCGAGCGCTTCAGCACGATCTCGCCGATGCCTTCGACGCGCTCCACCTCGCAGACCCACTCGTCGGGACAGATCGCCTCGGAGTTCGTCATGGTCGCCGCGCGTACCGCGGTGTCGATGGCGACGAGCCGGGAGTGTCCGGAGCCGAACAGGTGGATGATGCCGTCGGCGGCGACGCACTCGCCGATCGCCCGCGCCGCCGCCTGGATCTGCTTCGCGCATTGCGTCTGACGCGACGAGATCACCTCGGCGAGGCGGGTCAGGTAGTCCGCGGCCCGCGGTGCCTCGGCGGTCACGCCAGCACTCCGAAGTAGCCGCCGACGAAGCCGACGACGGCGGCTCCGAGCAGCACGATGATGGGAGAGACGCGGCGGCGCATCAGCATGAAGACGACCAGGGTCGCCGCCAGCGGCAGCGCGAACGGCAGCACCTGGTCCAGCGACTCCTGCAGCTTCAGGGTCGCCTCGCCGTTGTGATAGCTCAGCGGGGTGGAGACCTTCAACAGCGTGGCGACCAGGGCTCCGGTCACGGCCAGGCCGAGTATGGTCGCGCTGGACTTGAGCCGCTCGATCTGGGCCGGGTCCAGGTGTTCGAAGAACCGGGTGCCGTGCCGGTAGCCCAGCGATGTGCCGTAGATGCGGAATGCGAACTGTATGACGAGCAGACCCAGGAAGAAGATGATCGGTCCGGCGATGTTGCCGTTGACCGCGAGCGCCGCGCAGACACCACCCATGATCGGCCGAATGGTGCCGAAGACCATCGAGTCGCCGATCCCGGCCAGCGGCGCCATCATCCCGACCTTCACCGAGTTGATGGTCTCGTCGGTGAGTTCTTCGGCGCCCGCGGCGCGCTTGCGCTCCATGCCGGCCACCACGCCGAGGACCGGTCCCACGGTCCACGGGTGGGTGTTGAAGTAGACAAGGTGCCGCTTGTAGGCGGCGGTCCGCTCGGTGCGGTCGGGGTAAAGCCGGTCGAGCATCGGGCGGAGGACCCACCACAGGCCCAGGTTCTGGAACCGCTCGTAGTTGAACGCGCCCTGCAGAAGCAGCGACCGTCGGACGAGCTGGCGGATTTCTTTGGCATCGGACTGGGCAGTAGGCTCGCTCGCCCGCTCCGTTGTTGTCGGCATCGTGGAGGCCTTTCGGTCAGGACGTCTGTGGGGTCGACGGGGTGCGCGGCTGGATCACGAGTAGCAGGGCCAGCGCGAGCAGGGCCACGCCGATCACGGTGAAGTCGGTGTACGCGGCCAGGGCGAAACCGACCAGGAAGATCGGGAACAGTTTCTTGGTGTAGAGCACCGAGAGCAGGATGCCGAAGCCGACCGCGGGGAGGAGCGCCGCCGCCGCGTTGAGTCCCTTGCCGGTGTCGCCACCCAGCGCGTGGCTGATCGAGCTGATCGCGCCGGAGCCGAAGTACAGGGCGATGAACGTCGGTATCGCGTAGGCGAGGAAATGAATGGCGTTGCCAACCCAGACGGTCGTCATGATGCGGCGTGCCGATCCCTTCTCCGCAGCCGCATCCGCGTGGTGGACCAGGAACGAGCAGCTGCCCTTGGCGAACAACTCGAAGAGGGTGCCCACCACGGCGGCGGGTACCGCGGCCACCAGCGCGCCCTGGACACCCTGACCGCTCACGATGGCGAATTGGGTGCCGACGGCGGTGGCGATCGCGACGTTCGGCGGCACGGTTCCGCCAATCGCCGCGGCACCGATGAAGATCAGTTCCAGCGTGCCGCCGACGACGATGCCGCTGTGCAGGTCGCCGAGGATCAAGCCGATGATCGGGCCGAGGATGATGGGGCGCTCCAGCTGCGGATCGCCGCCGATGCGCCGGGCGAGATAGGCGAGGCCGACAACGAGGGCCACTAACAGTGCCTGAAGCAGGCTCATGGGAGAACTCCCTGATCACGGAGGGTTTGGCCGAGGTCCCGTACGCCGTCCTGACCGGCTCGTACGGCGACAGCGGCCAACTGTGAAGCGGGTTGCGCCGGGTCGGCGAGAAGCACCTCGACGAGCATCGGCAGGTTGACGCCGGTGACGACCTCGGCGCGCCCGGCTGCGGCGATAGTGGCCGCAACCCGGGCGGGGGTGCCGCCGGCCAGGTCAGTGAGGATCAGCGGAACGGGCTCGTCGGCAGCCTCCGACCGCAGTGCAGCTTCGATGGCTTCGGTGAGGTCGTCGGGGCCCATGCCAGGCGTGAAGGCGACCGGTACCGCATCACCTGCATCGCCAACGATCATTCGAGCGGTGTCAACGAGCGCGGTGGCGAGGCCACCATGGCAGCTGACCAGCAGCAACGTCATGCAGTCTGCATACAGGATACTTTATAAGAGACGCTTCATGATTTAGAGCACATAATTGGTATAATCCAATGTCTCGAAGGCACGCTCACCGATGGCTGGGGTGAGGCTCTTGCTGACCTGGGGTCGTGGCTCGCGGGTTCGGGTGGGACGCCGTCGGAGGCGAGGCGCCGCGGTGCGCACGGCGTCCTGCGGTGCGGTCATGGACGCTACGTAACGAGGCCCGATACGGTACGTGAGGACCGGGCCTGCCGGCGGGGCACCGCTACCTCATGCCTCAACGCGAGGACCTCGACCAGCAACGCCCTATCGCCGCGGATCAGCGGTCCCGGACCGTCGAACAGGCGGATCATCCCCAGGTACAGCAGCCGCACGACCATACGGCAGATCCCCAGCCCGAACCCAGATTGCCCAGCTCACAGGACGTGCGACCGGTTCTGGCACGGTTCTCCGGAGGCTGGCGGACTGCCCCGTCCGTCGCCTCTGCCTCTGCCTCGCGGCCGGCGGCGCGACACTGCCGGTGGAGGTCCGCCATCGTCAGCAGGTGCCCGAGGCGCGTCGGTTCGAGGTTCTGGCCAAGGCACTGGTGCGGCCCGAAGCCGAACGCGATGTGGTGGCGGGCGCCGCGTCTGATGTCGAAGGTGTGGCCGTCGGTGAACGCGGTGGGGTCGCGGTTCGCGGCGTTGCCGAGCGTGATGACGCCCTCGCCGGCCCGGATCAGTGCGCCGCCGATCACGAAGCCCAGCTCACAGCAGGCGCGAGGTGTTGACACCGTACCGGCACACCCTCGAGTAGAGCGTCAACTTGTACGGGCAGTGCGGCGCCGGGTCGTTCAACACCAACGTCGAGGAGTCCGGGAAACCGGCGAGGACGAGCACAGCGCTTCGGTGAGTCCGGGCAGCACCGGAGCGGACTGCTCGCTGGGCATCTGGGAAACAGCGGTCACCCCGTGCCCGCAAATAGTCTGCCCTCGTGGCGTGACCGGCGTCGAAAAGCTCAGCTCAGCCGATGCGGCCGACACCGCCGAACAGGTAGACCTCCGGCTCGTCGGACTCCGGGTCGGGGCGCCAGCGCGAGCACGTGACGACGCCGGGCTCCAGCAGGTCCAACCCGTCGAAGAAGCGTTCGAGCTCCGTCTTCGTCCTGGCGCGGATCGGCGTGCCGCCGCGCTCGGTGGTTTCCCGCATCACACGCAGCATCGGCTCGCCGTGGATCTCCGCGGTGGAGTGGGTGAGCACCAGGTAGCTACCGGTGGGCATCGCCTGCACCAGCTGCGCGACGGAGCCGTGCGCCTCGTCGTCGTCCATGAGGTGGTTGACGACGCCGAGGAGCATGAGCCCGATCGGCTGCGAGAAGTCGAGCGTCTGCCGCGCGGACGCGAGTATCGTGTCCGGCTGCCGCAGATCGGCTTCGACGTAGTCGCAGATGCCTCCCGGCGCGCTGGTCAGGAGTGCACGGGCATGCACCATGACGAGCGGGTCGTTGTCGATGTAGACCACCCGGCAGCGCGGGTCGAGAGACTGCGCGACCTGGTGGGTGTTGTCCGCCGAGGGAAGGCCGGTGCCGACGTCGAGGAACTGACGGATGCCGGCATTCTCGACGAGAAACCTGACCACCCGCTTGAGGAACGCGCGCTCGGACTTGGCCCCGATGGGGATGTCCGGGATGTGTTTGATCACCTCATCGCCGGCGGCCCGGTCGACCGCGAAGTGATCCTTGCCGCCGAGCCAATAGTTCCAGATCCGCGCCGAGTGCGGGACCGTGGTGTCCAGTTTGGAGCTTGGGGGGGACTCCTGGTCCTCGGTCATGGGGGCATTCTTCCGCACCAAAGGTGCGGTGATGCAACTGGGGCGACGGTCCGACGGCACGGCGGCTCCAATTGGGTGCCCAGGTACGCCACCTGCCTGAAACCCACCAGGGCATCGATCGACACCGAACGGTCCGGGACGCTACTGGTCCAGCCCACGGCGATGATCGATGCGTCCCCACCCGGATGGCGGGAGCCTCCGTAACCGGCGTGCCGGCCTCCGTGGCCGACCACCAGTAGTCGGGCCAGCTCAGCCCACTCCGGAGCGCGGGAAACCACTGACGACGGCCCACGTTCAAACGGCTGATCCCTCCATCTGCTGGGTACACCTGGCGGGCTGGCGGCGGCAGAGCCGGTTGACGGAGGCAGCCCTCGGCGACGCTACCGCCGCTGGGCAGCTCCGGCGGTGGCCGACTCACCGAAAATGTCGGTGCGTCCGTGCACAGTGCCGCACATGTTCAGCGGAATCCACGATGTCGACTGGGCCTCGATGCATCATGCCTACGGTTCAGCCGAAGACGTCCCGGCGCTTCTGGAAGCACTGCGCTCTCCGGATGCCAAGGAACGGAGCCTGGCACTCAGCGACTTTTACGGCAAGGTTCACCACCAAGGCGACGTCTACCCGAGTACCACGGCAAGCCTGCCGTTCCTGCTCGAGCTCGCCCGTGACCCGGCCACACCAGACCGTGACACGATCGTCGGACTGCTGGTCAGCATCAGCGAAATAGCGGTCGAGCGATGCGAGGTCGACTACGTCGACGCGGACTTCGCCGGCGCTGCGGCGTTCCTACGGGCACACGCAGAGGCGATCGTTGACCTTGCCGGGGATGCCACCTGCCGGGTGCGCCAAGCTGCCATTCCCGGCCTCGGCTTGCTCCTCGACGACGCCAGCCGGGCCTTCGAACTGCTCAAAGACCGGTCGGCGGCGGAATTCTGCCTGCTTGAGCGCCTCCTGGTGACGCAGACAACGGTGACGTTGGCCCAACGGCTGCCGGTGATCATGCCGGCCGCGAGAGCGTGGCTCGCCGGCCTGGCTGCGGACCCGACCGGCGAACCCGAGTTCCGGCTCGCCGCGATGGTCCACCAGGCCCGGTGTGCGCCGGATGCGATCAGCGACGCTCTTGTACCAGCCGTAATACGGCTGCTACGCGAGATCGCCGACACCGCACCGCCAGAGCAGCCGTGGCCAGAACCGCCGCCAGTCGCGCCACCAGCCGCAGACGTGCCGCCGTTCGTCGCCGCCGCGTTCGAGGATCTGGACCGCGTCAACCAGCGGCACAGTCTGACCACAGAACTGTTGCAAGCGCTGCACACACTGCTGAACGCACGGGTCTCGCAGCGCACCGACCTACTGGTCGAGCAACTAACCAGTCCAAACGCCGGCGTCCGCCTGGACGCGATCCGTATGGCAGACGATCTTGTCGGTACCTGGCGTGGGGACCACAGTGCCCTGATCCGGCTGATCGCCGCTCAACTCGGCGGAGGCAACCTGGAAGTCGCTGCCGAAGCGGCAACGCTGCTGGCGAAGCATCACCCACTCGCAGAGCCAGCCCGCGAAACCATGGCCGCCCTACTCACCGACCATGGCCCGGACGGGTGGGCCACAACGCGACGGCATCTGCGCCGAGTGCACCAGAAGACGGCCATGGCTTTGGCTCAGCTCGGGGACGTACGGGCACTCCCCAGCCTGCTGATGGCGTTGGACAGCGACGTTGACGCGTGGCTCGCCGTTCAGGTGGCCGGAGCGCTACCGCAGGCCGCGGAACAGTTGGTACCGCGCCTGCGTGATCGGCTGAGCAACGTTGACCTGTCCAAGGAGTGGCCGTCCAACCCAAGTGGCATCCTGTCCGCTCTTGCCAAGCTCGGCGACCTCAGCGCACTGCCGACGATCACCGAGACACTCACCGCCGCCGCCGAGCGGCGAAACTGGGACGTGGTGAAAGCCGCTCTGACAGCCCTGCGGGCGTTCGGTCCGGCAGCCGCACCCGCGCTCGCCGCGATTAGGCCAATGGTCGCCGTCGACGATACGTGGACCAGGTCAGAGGCTGTCAGCACCCTCTGGGCAGTCGGCGGTGACCGCGACGAGGTCCTGCCGCTCGCTCTTGCGCTACTCGACACCTTCGCGCTCCGGGACGCGGCCGAGGTACTCGGCCAGATCGGTCCGCCTGCCGCAGCCGCGCTTCCCCGCCTGCGCGAACTGGTGGTGGACAACTACGGGTGGAACCGCGTGTACGCCGCCGCAGCGATCTGGGACATCGGCGGCGAGCCGGAAGCCCCAGCCGTGCTGAGTACCCTGCTTCAAGCCTGGGAGGAGAACTCGGCGACGGGCAATCATGTCGCGGCCTGCCTGAAGCGGATGGGCTCGGCCTCGGCACCGGCACTGCCGCACATCCGCGCGGAGCTTGCCCGCCCCAGGCGGGGTGGCCGCTTCGGAAGTGTCGACAACGACGAGGCGATGCTGCGGGATCTCGCCAAGGTACTGCTCATCGACTGACGCTGACGGCCAGCAAGATTCAGCCGCGGCTGAGTGAAGGCATTTGCCCTAACAGCAGGAATGGGAGCCCTTTTGATCGACGAATGTCGTCTCGTCTGGCGTGGGATGGCCGATAGCCCTCGCGACTACCCTATCCATGGCTGACTTCGCGCGTAGCCTCGCCCACCCATTGGACTCGGTCACAGCGGCGGGCGGTTCGGGTCGCGGCAAACAACCTGATCGCGCTGCTGCGGCCTCGTCCGCCCCGCCGGGATCACTTGACCCGGTCCGGTTGACGATCGGAGCCGCGGCCGAAGCGGCGGCGGTACTCGGTCGGGGTCAAGCCTGTCTCGCGACGCAGGAGCGTGCGTAGGTTCGCCGCTGTGCCGAGGCCGCTGCGGCGAGCGACCACCTCCAGCCGGGACTCGCCGCGTTCGAGCAGGCGGCAGGCGAGGGTGACCCGCTCGCCGGTCAGCCAGGCCAGCGGCGTCGTGCCCAGCTCGGCCCGGAACCGCCGGTGCAGCGTCGCGGGGCTCACCGCAACGTGGCCGGCCAGGTCCGCGACCGTCAGTGGGCGGTCGAGGTGCTCCCGGACCCAGGCCAGCAGCGGCGCCAGCGAGTCGTCCGGCATGTCCGGGATCGGGCGCTCGACGAACTGTCGCTGGCCACCGTCGCGGTGACCGAAGACGAGCCGGCGACTGACGGCGTTGGCCATCTCGGCGCCGTGGTCGCGCCGTACCACATGCGGGCCAAGATCGAGGGCCGCGGCGCTCCCCGCGGCCGTGAGGATGTCGCCGTCGTCGACGAAAAGAACATCGGTCTGCAGGTGTACGCGAGCGAAGCGCGACCGGAAGTGAGCGGCCCACTGCCAGTGGGTGGTGGCCCGTCTCCCGTTGAGCACTCCGGCCTCGGCCAGCGTGAACGCCCCGCTGCAGAAGCCGATCAGCCGGGCGCCCCGGGCGTGGGCCCGGCGGATCGCGTCCAGGACGGCTTGGTGCCGCGGGACCTCGACGTCGGGGCGGTTCGGGACGATGACCGTGTCTGCCTCGTCGACCGCGTCGAGCGGGGCGATACCGGTCAACTTGAAGAAGCCGTCACGCATCCGGGTGGTGCGGGTGGCGGAGCAGAGGCGGAAGTCGTACCGGTCGCCGCCGACTTCGGGGCGGTGCAGCCCGAACACCTCGGTGGCGCAGCCGAGCTCGAAGGGGTTGGAGCCGGCGTCGACCAGGGCCACGACGCGGTGCAGGGATTCTTGCGTCATGTGCGATTCCTAGCACTCACGTCGTACTCGGGAGAGCCCCCACGAT
The DNA here is from genome assembly GCF_036422035.1 of Plantactinospora sonchi. Taxonomy (NCBI): domain Bacteria; kingdom Bacillati; phylum Actinomycetota; class Actinomycetes; order Micromonosporales; family Micromonosporaceae; genus Plantactinospora; species Plantactinospora sonchi. The sequence goes on along the minus strand of NZ_JAZGQK010000032.1, from coordinate 20,761 downwards.
GGGGGTGTGACTGAACCGATCTCCCTGACTGCGGCGCTGGCGTCCTTCGCGGAGCTGTGGAGCCCGCGCATCGTGACCCGGGTGAACGACTACGACATCCGCGTCGCCAAGGTGCGCGGCGAGCACGTCTGGCACACGCATGACCACACCGACGAGTTCTTCCTGGTGCTCGACGGGCAGCTGACGATTTCTCTGCGTGACCGTACCGTGGTGCTGCGGCGGGGCGACGTCTGCACGGTGCCGCGTGGAACGGAGCACAAGCCGTCGTCGGAGGGCGGCGCGTCGATCCTCATGGTGGAGCCGACGGGGACGGTAACCGTGGGCGACCGGCACGGAAACGTGCCCGATCACGTCGACGCGACGACCGGGCACGCCCTGTAACTCGGGCAGGCCGGGGGCGATGCTTGCGAGGTACGGAGGCCGTCACCCGCGCAGCGACCCTGACTCCCCGCCCGCCCGACTTGCCAAGCCGGCGACTACTACGAGATGGAGGTGGACCGTGCGGTGGTCGAGCACGTCGTCGCACACCGGCCGCTCAGCGACGCCGTGGTACGGGCGCTGAACCCGCACGCCACTGTTGCCGACCTGCGAAGGGACGTCGTCGCGATCGGTTACCCGGTCACCGTGGTGTGACCAGCCTGGTACGCCAACGCGGCGTAGCGAGCGACTCGCGGCATAAGCGAGCACCTGATCAAGCGCGCGTTCACACGGTCCCTCGGTGCGAGCCTGGCGTGCTTGAGAGGTTGTTCGAGATCCGCTACTCGGGTCAGGTCTCAGGCGACTCTCTCGACCTCGGCACGTAGTTCGAGCGCGAGGACACAGGTCTCCTCGCAGTAGTCGGCGGAGTTGTTGGTGACGAGGAATCCAGGAACAGGTCAGGTTTGATGCTGTATCTACCGGCGACCATTCGATGTCGACCCGCTCTCACGCGACCAGCGCTGTCCCGATTGGCTGTGGGCCGGGTGCTGGGGCTGTCTGCTACGGTCGCCGCCATGGCTGCGGTATGGCGGATCGCGAACTATCACCGGGCCGAGGCGCCGGTGACTGAGCCGGTCACCAAGTTCGGCGGTCAGCCCGTCTGGCTTACCCGACCCGAGTGGCCGGTCAGCGAAGGCTGGGACACCCCGATGCGGTTTGTCTGCCAGATCGCATTGGAGCCCGAGCTCGCCGGAGCCGGTCCGGGGCGGCTGGCCTACGTGTTCGTCACCCACGGCGACCACGGCAGCGACGTGGAGGACTTCGACCCGGACGTCATCTTTCCCGACGGCGGCGAGAACGCCGTCATCATCCAGCCCGGCGGCGTCTTTGACGGGCCCACCAGCCCACTGACCAGCGGCCCAACCCTTTACGACAGCGATGGGTCGCCGGCGGAGTGCACTGTCGAGCTGGTCCGCGGTGAGGACCCTGAACACCTGCCGTTCGACGCCTACATGGCGCTGCCCCCACACGATCGGGACCGCTACTTCCAGACGCTGGATCAGGACAAGATCGGCGGGACGGCACTGCTGTTCAACGGGGACGACTGGCCCGAGGGCGGGCCGTGGCGGCCCCTACTGCGCCTGGAGGCGGATGGGAAGCCGTTCTACCTCAACCTCGGTGCCTCACCGGTGGCGTTCGCGTTCATCTCCACCGACGGCCGGCACGGGTGTTTCCTCGTCCAAGACTCGTAGTCAATTCTGCCCGTACGTCAGTCGCCAGCGGCGAGCAACGCGCCCTGCCGGCACACGCCTCGCGGCTACGAGAGTAGGCCTGATCGTGGCTGGATCGATGTCGACCGGAGGTGTCGTATTCGGGCAGAATTGTTCGTAGCCAGGGTGAGGGGCGGCCCGTAAGGGCGCTGTCGCGATCACGGGAGATGATGACGGATGCCGCACTCGCACGCCAAGGTTCGCCGCATGTTCGAGCTCGTCGAGCCGATCGCCACTGTCACCTTCTCCGAGGTGCCGAACCAGGCGTTCCTGGCCCTGGGTATGCGCGACTACTGGGACGGCTACTTCGCGGGCCGGGCCGCGCCGCTGGGGATGGCACCGGCTGAGGTGGTGCACGCGGTCTTCTACAACTTCGCTGACGGTGAGGTGGCGCGCCACATCCCGTGGGTATGGGGGAAGACCACCCCTCAGGAGGCGATCGCCGTGCGCGAGCGGAGCAGCGCCGCCGCGCTGCGGCAGATGATCGGGGAGCTCGCCGACTCGCCCGGTCTGGTGCGGGTCGCCGACCTCGCCACCCGGGCCTCGGTCAGCGCGCCGACCGAGGGCCGGGCGCTGTACGCCGGGCTCCGGGCGCTCGACGTGCCGGAGGAGCCGGTTGCCCGGCTTTGGCACGCGGCGACGCTGCTGCGGGAGCACCGCGGGGACGGCCACAACGCCGCCCTGCTCGCCCACGGCATCGGCGGCACCGAGGCCCACGTCCTGCTCGCTCTCTCCCTCGGCATGCGGGCTGAGGAGTTCGGCCGGACCCACCACCTGCCCAAGGCACAGCTGGCCGCCGTCGTCGACGGGCTGCGCGGTCGCGGCCTCGTGGACGCCGCCGGCGGGTTCACCGACGCCGGCCGGGAGACCAGGGAACGGATCGAGGCCCTCACCGACGAGCTGGCGGCGTCGGCGTACGAGGTGCTCACCGGGGACGAGCTCGACGAGCTGGTCGCAGGGCTCGAGCCGATCGCGACCGCGTTACAGGCCATCGACCACTGAGCGGGCTCAGGCCGTGGCCGCGACCCGCCAACGCGGCCACCGCGATCAGCCGGGCGTTTCGCGCGGTCACTCGAACGTGTTGGTCCGGTAGCGAGCGCACTGCGGCAGATGCATACTGCGACCCGCGATCGCGTTGCTGAGCCAGGCGGACGAAGTTTCTCAGCCAGACGTCACCAGTCCCGCCACTCATCCGTGATTTCGTGGCGGGTCATTCGATGGCGTCCGGCGAAGGCGTCCAGGTCTATCCCGGCGTTGTCCAACACACCCTCGATATACTCGCAGAGTCGATCCCGCTCGTCGGTTTCATACGCTGCTCCGTTGTACCGAGCGTTGACCACGTTAAGCGCCTTCACGGTCCGCTCGATCACCTCCAAGATCTCCGCGTCAGTCGCCGGCTCCCAGCGATGACTGACCAAGCTGGCGACGTTCGCCTCGAACCCCGTCAACACCTCGTCCGTCTGGGCCAGCATTTCTGCGGGGTAGAGTCTTGCCGCGCTCGCGTCATCCGGGTCGAGCGTGCCCGCCGCTGTCTCGGTGGCCTCAGCCGCCACGTACTCCCGCCACCCTGCCGTTGGCCGCGCCATCATGATCGGAAGGGTAACTGGTGGAACAATCGCGTACCCACACTCCATAAAGCCGCTTGTTGTAACCAGCCACCCTCCCGATGGAGGCGCACAAGGGCTTCCTACGGCGGGCAGGACCTGCCCGTGCACCACCCCGGCCGTGGAGGCCGTGCGGACAGTGACGGTTCGTCCTGGCAGTCACGCACGATCGGCGGCAGATCCGCGCGTTGGTACTTCGTTGCAAGCGTCGACTTGAGGTACGTCGATACCGTTGCGGCGTGGGCCAAGGCGACGACCCCCAGGGGGTGCGACTGCTGAATGCGGTCGTGGCGGCGTTCAGCAGTCTGGAGGAGTTCGGGTTCCAGATCGAGCAACTGCGGATCGGCGGCGGTCGAGGGACTCACATCCTCGCGCGAAGTGATGACGTGGCGATCATCGTTACCGCCGACTGGTACGACCGGGAGCTGTCCGTAGCGATCAAGGTTGCCGGTGCCGACTGGTTACCCATCGCTCGTCTGCTGCCGGAACTTTCCGCGGCCACGCGACCACTGCCCCGCAACGCCAAGCGCGGCGTCCTGCAAAAGCGTCTGGAGCAGATCTCTACCGGGCTTCGGCTCAACGCACCGGAGGTCCTGGCCGGCGGATCAGCCGCGCTCGCCCGCGTCCTACGGGCAGGCGCCGGAGGAGACCAGTAGCAGTTCGCTCGACTCGCCCGGGTAGCGGCAGATCCGGCGCCTGATCTTGGCGAGCCGTATGGCAGGCAGGAAGGCGCCACCGATGGCTCGGCTTGGCAGCGTTGCGTTCTGGGTCATCAGCCGATCGGATGCCCGAAGGCGATGATCGGCTATTTCCATGTGCGACGGACACCCTGGGACGCTTAGGAAGGAGGCATGACCAACGAGCGGACCGTTCCCCTGCTGCCGTGCGCATCCATTGACGACATCGAAGCCTTCTACGGAGTTCTCGGTTTCCGCACCACGTACAAGCAGCGCAAGCCCAACGCGTGTGTGGGCGTGCAGCGGGAAGACCTGCATCTGCAGTTCTTCGAGATCCCCGGGTTTGACCCGGAGCAATCCTATGGCTCCTGTCTCGTACTCACCGCGGACATCGAGGGACTACACCGGGCATTCGCAGCCGGCATGCGCGCCGCGTACGGCAAGGTACTGGTGTCGGGAACGCCGCGGATGACCCGGCCCAGGGCGCGGAAGAACGCCGGCGGGTTGGGTGGATTCAGCATCATCGATCCGGGCGGAAACTGGATCCGCGTCTTTCGGAACGCCGCCACCGCGCCCATGCCGGCCGCCACGCCTGCCGGGCGGCTGGCCAAGGCCCTAGCGAATGCTGTCGTGCAGGCCGATTCCAGGGGAAGCGCGGGACAGGCCGTTCGGATCCTCGACAGCGCGTTGGCCCGTCCGCAAGCCGACGACGACCCGGTCGAGCAGGTAGAGGTCCTCGTCTACCGCGCCGAACTCGCGATGGTGCTGCACGATCCAAAGACTGCGGCCGAGATGCTGGCCTGCGCCCAGTCCGTCACGCTCACGGAAGACGAATCCGAAAGGGCGGCCCCCGCGTTCGACAACGCCGCCGAACTCGCAGCAGCACTGCGGTGACTCGCCAACGCCTCCCTCACCTCGGCAGTGGCGGATGCCCAGCATCTGACGTCGGCACCGCTGGCAACGCAGATCGTGGCTGTATCCGGCGCCGCCGGTGTTCTATGGGATCAACTCAGCCACGGAAAGCGCCTCGTCCAGCCGACCAGCGGCCAGGTCGTCGTGACGGATCACGAAACCCCCGTCACTCCGGTAATAGAACTCGTTATCTACGGGAAAGCGGGCGAGCGACACCCACTCATTCGCCAGCCGGTGCGTTTCCTTCTCCACATGGGAATACCATTTTGCGACCGGGACGACGATCTCGCCGGTCTTCTCGCGCCACGCGAGGGTCTGCTCCGCGATACCCTTGATTACCTCCGCGTCGGCGTACCCGCCGATATAGGCGCTGGCGTAGCCGTTGTCAGGCGGCCAGAGATCGTTGGCCAGAGCACAGAGTTCGTCAAGGTGCGGCAAATCACGCTCGAGGTCACGGGCCAACTGCTGCTGAAAGGGCGACAGGTCGTCCTCGTCCTCGTCCTCGTCGTCGTCCTCGTCCGCCCCGAACCAATCGGGGAACTCCGCGCGCAGCGTGGCGCCGACGTCGTACTGCTTGTCGACGAACGCGTGGTCGGTGGATCCTGCCGCCATCTCGGTATCGGCGCCGGCCGGCACATACACGACTCGCCCGTACCTCCGCTCGCCGGTGGCAGCGGCCTGCTCGTGGTTCAGGAAGAACAGCAGCGAGCCGTCTGCCGGCAGGCCGAAGCCGTCGATTCTTGGCAGCGCCGCACAGTCGACCGAGAAGATGAACGGCAACGGACTGACCCCGTCCGACGGCCAGTCCATGCCCACCGGCAGCCGGGGCAACCCACCGAACTGCCCGACCGGAGCACCGTTGGATCCTCCGCTCAACCGGATCGACAAACGGAGGTGCTGGATGAAACGGCTGACCTCGTCGTCCGGGATGCCCAACGCGAGCGCCGCACGACGAAGCTGCTCCTGATGATCCATAGCGCAACATGGTGCCACGAGGGCGAGCCCGGCGACCGGGTGCCCCACGGCCCGCACGCGCTGTCGTCGGCATCGCTGCCGCCGTGATCAGGTGCGCACATCTCGGCAGATCCGTGCAGTTCCGGGCGGCAACGCCGACGACCCCAGCCGTCACGAACGGTTAGTTGAAGCAGGCAAGATCATCATTAAGTGGGCCAGTTGTGCGTGTCCTCGTGAAGCCCTGTTGGTCCGTCAAGCCAGCATGTCGAGTACCAATGAACAACGCCGCCGCGACCAGGATCAGCCGCATGGCGACACCTCATAGGCTCTTACGTGCACACTCGGCAGTGCGGATCCGTCACCGCGACGAGACAGGCAGTGTCCCGGCCTCGATCGAGGCGCACTTCGGACCGCTGGGCAGTTCGCGCCTGCCACTCGAACTATCCGCACCACACGGTCCAGACCCGCGCGCTGCACGCTTACCTGCGCTGGCGCAACCCGAACGCCCGCCATCCCGACGTCCTGGCCGCCCATCGCAAAGGAACGCCCGCGCATCCGCAGCGGAAACGGCCTTCGCGGAGAGACATTCACCGAAGCGACGTGAACGATCTGCCCTCTGCAGGGTCGCTCACCCGAAGGCCTACACCGGCGCGCGGACGAAGCCCTCGGTCCAGTGGTCCTCATCGAGGTCGTACTCTCCGATCTGGAAGCAGTCTGGCTCGTCGGCGAAGCCCGGTAGAAAACGCGCGCGGCGGATCCGCTCTCCGGCCACGGCCTCGGAGGAGTAGATGCCGAGCAGCTTGACGTCGTCGCCGTCCTGCTCGTCGATGAATACGCCCTCGTCGTCAAGGTGAATCGTCTCGTCGTTGGGGCCGGCTTCGTTCTGGTGGCTGATGTGCCAGAGGGGATAGACCTTCACGGGCGCAGGCTACCCCGGGCCATCCCGTGAACGATCCCGGTCAGAGGTTTCACCCCGCTGGCGCTGGCGCCGCCGGGCCGCACACTACTGAGGCCGCTGACATCGGCCAGGGGTGCGAGTTGCTGGGAGTGACTTCGTAGGTCAAGCGGCGAGTTGGTAGCGGGCCTGGTGGTTGCGCTGCTGCTTCTGGCCCGGATGTTAGGTCCAGTAGCGGTCGAAGCCGTTGCTGGCGAGCAGTGCGCGGATTTTCAGGACGGCTTCGGCGCCGGCGCTCCGCCCGGCTGTCGACGCGTTCGTCCGACAAATTCGCTACCCGGCGGCCGGAGCGCGTGATACACAACCGCCGTGCAAAACATTCTGGAGTTCTCCGAGGTCCTGCGGCTGATCGAAGACCGCTCGGCCGCGTTCCGCGCCGCGATCGCGTCCGCCCCCGACCTTGACGTCCAGGTCCCGACCTGCCCGGACTGGACGCTGCGCGAACTGGCGCAGCACCTCGGCGACGGCCGCCGCCGCCAGGCCGCCATCGTCGCGGCGGGCCCGGACGCTGAGCCCCCGGCGAGGACGGACCCGAAGGGCGCCCCGACCGCGCCCCGCGACCGCGAAGCCCTGGACGCCTGGCTCGCCGAGTCGACCGAGCTCATGCTCGACGCGCTGCGCGAGGCCGGCCCGGACCGCGGCTGCTGGACCTGGTGGGGCCGCTCGCAGGCCCCGGAGACCAGCGGAGCCGTGGCCCGGCACCAGATCCAGGAGATCGCCGTCCACACCTACGACGCCCAGCTCACCCAGGGGGCCGCACAGCCGCTGCCGACGGACGTCGCGGTAGAGGGCGTCGACGAGTTCCTGACGACCGTCTCGGCGACGACCGTCCCCTGGCCGTTCAAGCCGGCGACCATCGACCTGCACGCGACCGAGGGCCGCTCCTGGCGCCTGACCCTCAACGCCGACGGCGTCCGCTGCGACGACCTCGCCGCCGACGCGGAGCCGGGCGACATGGCGGTGCGAGGCGCAGCGAGCGAACTGGTCCTCTACTTCTACGAGCGAGTCCCGCTCGACGGCCTGGAGACCACCGGCGACACCGAGCCGATGGAGCAGCTCGCAGACTGGGACCCGAACGCGTAAAACGCACACTTGTGACGTAACTGTCGGTTGTGCGCGCGCTCCTGCGGGCGCCACTGGGCCCTGCGGATGCCGAAAACCTCATCCGCGCCGGTCAGGGTGGTGGTTTCGACGAAGTCGGGGGCGATGATGGCCTGCGCCTGCGCCTGGGGCGAAGGAACGTTGTCCAGGTGGTGGCGGTGCGCTGGGGTGCCCGGTCGATCGCGGCCTGTTGAAGGATCTCCCAGACGGTGGAAGCGGGGACCTTCACCCCCAGGACGAGCGGTTCGCCGTGGATGCGGCGGTACCCCCGGTGGCGTTCTCGCGGGCCAGGCGCAGCACCAGAGCCGGCGGATTGGTTGTACGGTTCGTGGCCGTCCGGCCCGCTGGGGTCGGGAGATCCGGCCGGCAACGCCCGATGTCCGGTCTGGGCCGGACTCGAGGGCTGGGGCTCAGCTCCCCGGTGGCGGGATCGGTCGGGTCGCCGAGAGGTCCAGGCGGCCGATCAGCCGCCCCGGCGGGCGACCGGGGCGGGCCGGGGGTGGCGCCGGCGGCAGCGGGGTGGCCAGCACCAGCGTGGCCAGCGGCCCCGCCAGCAGGTCGGCGCGGAGGACGACGCCGACGTGTTCCTCGATTGCCAGCAGGCACGCCCGGTCGGCGGGCAGCCCCTCGTGCCGCGCGATCGCCTCGGTCCGCTCGTAGAACCGGTGCGGCCGCTCCCCCTCGGCGAGTAGGACATCCCCGGCTCGAACATCTCGACCCGCGCCCCGTCGCGGTAGTCGTGGAAGCTGCCCATCCCCGGGCCGACCACCAGCGCGAGGGCCGCGCCGCCGCCGGCGGACAGGGCGGCCAGCACCTCGGCACGCCCACCCTCCGTGCCCCACTCCTCAAGACAAAAAGCCCACGGGGTACGGGTGCCGGCGCGGCCCCGGCGCCGTCGAGCATCCCGGCGCGCAGCCGCGGCCGGCCCCACTCGGTCGGAAGGGCGTCCCGGGCCTGTGCGTGGGTCAGCGCTCGCGCGCTCGCCGGATCGGCCCCGTAGGCGGCCAGCATCGCGCCCGGATCGAGGCCACGGCCGAACGTGACCGTGAAGCCGACCTCGCCGGCCAGCTGCCAGGGTCCCGGATCGCGATCCGCCATGAGGTCCATCCTCTCGCCTCGTCGGCCCGCCCGCTCGCGGCCTCGCAGCCACGGTTCGCCGGTGCGGTCGGCGGCGGCCAGGTCGTCGAGTTCGTCGTCGGACAGCCGGAGGTTGAGCGGGCCGATCCGGCGGTGGGCCAGAATTCGTCGGATCGTGCCAGCTCCGATCCGATAGCCCAGCCGCTGGAGCTCGCCCTGGATCCTGCGGTGGCCCTATCGCGGGTTGTCGCGGGCCAGCCGCAGCACCAGGCAGGTAGATCATTCCCAGGTACGGCAGCCGCACGACCATATGGGAGATCGTCAGGCCGTGCCGAGGTTTCCCAGTTCACAGGCTGTGCGACAGGTTCTGGCAGGTACAGGATCCGCACCGGGGTGCCGATCCTGCTCGACCGGTACACCGCCCTACGCGAATCCGACATGCCCACGAGCACCGTGGTTGAGGTGGCAAGGCGACCGGCACGGGGCTCTCGACGCCGTCCCGGTCCTGGATGCCGGCGGTGCAGGCCATGACGACCAGGGTGAGGCGAACCATGTGCCGGATAAGGCGTTTGCCGAATCCCCGGCCACCCGCTTCAATTCTCGCGGTTCCCGCGCATCGGCGCGGAGGTGAACGGGGAGGATCAATCGTGATCGGACGTGGGCCGTTCCGTGTCCTGACGTCGACACTCGCGCTTTCGCTGGTGGCGGGCATGCTGGGCGTGGTCGCTGTTGCCGGCTCCGCTGAGGCGGCACCCTCTTACGGGGGCGCGCCGTCGGTGCAGGTCGGCTACACCGATTCGGCCAATCCCGGGCAGGCGTATGACGCCGGTGAAGCGGAGCTGCCGCTGGGCACCTGGCCGGACGGGGACGGCACACCGCACACCTCCCGCGTCTACGCCACCTTCGACCTGTCTGGATTCGAGGGCAAGAAGGTCTACGGCGGAGCCCTGCGCTTCCGGGAGGACACCGTCGCCGACTGTTCGAAACGGGCCATCGAGATCTGGCGGACCCGGCCGATCGAGGCCACCCCCAGCTGGCGGCAGGCGCCGACACCGCTGGTCAAGGTGAGTGAGATTCACACAACCGACTACTGCCCCGGCGGAACCGTTTCCTTCGACGTCGACTCCGCACTGCTCGACGCCGTGCAGAAGCGGCAGCGACGGATCAGCTTCGAGGTTCGGGTCCCCGAGCAGTACGAGAGCGACCCCAGCTACGCTCGCCGGCTCTCCTGGTATCGCACCGTGCAGCTGAACGTCGAGTACAACTCGGTGCCGACTGTCGACAGCAGCAGTCTCTACAACGGTGGCTTTCCGTGCAGCACGTTGAAGCCGTACCCCCGGATCGGTGACTTCGCCAATCTGCTTCAGGCCCGCGGGTTCGATGCCGACCACGACGACGAGCGAAACCTGCGGACCACCGCGGCCATCTGGCCAGCCGGTCGACCGGAGGCGCGGACCGAATACGTCGGTGAGGACGGTGTCTCCGGCCGGGCCAACGGAGTGGTGTTGCCGGAGGGCGCGCTGGTCGACGGTACGTCGTACGTCTGGCAGGCGCGGGTGGGTGACGGAGCCGACGTCTCCGGCTGGTCGAAGAAGTGCTACTTCACCTACGACCGCACCCGTCCGGCCGGGCCGCCGACAGTAGGCTCGTCGAACTATCCGTCGCACCAGGGCGGCCAGCAAGTGCCGCCCGGCGAGCTTGGGGTCTTCACCTTCTCCAGCAACGGTGACCGGGACGTCGCCGGCTTCCACTACAGCTGGAACGGTTTGGACATCGACGGCTGCGAGTGGAGTGGCGACGTCGGGCAACTGGTCTGCCAACCGGTCTTCGACCGACCCGGCGCGGTCAAGGCCAACAGGCCGGGTGGCTCCGCCACGGTGACCCTCAATCCGCCGAACAGTGGTCCGCAGCGGCTGACCGTCAGCTCGATCGACTCGGCCGGCAACGCCTCGCCGACCGTCGTTTACGAGGTGTACGTCCCGGAGTCGAGGCCCGGGTTGACCCAGTTGACCGGACAGCCGGAGTGGAACCAGGAGGTGCGTCTGCAGGTGTCACCGGCCCCGGGCGTCCAGGTCACCGAGTACGAGTACATCCTGGATGGTGACCGGCCCGAGACCGTGCGCGCCGAGGCGGACGGTACGGCGCTCATCTCCTTCTGGGCCCGCAGCCCGCGCTGCCACAATCTCAGGGTACGCAGCCACAGCGACAACGGGTTTGTCTCGGACTGGGCGCAGTGGTCCTGCACCTTCGATCCGTGGCCGGGCATTCGTTCCGAGCTCTACCCGCGCGTCAGCGGTGACGAACCGGGCAGTGGCGGGGTCGGCGTGCCCGGCGACTTCACTTTTTCTCCTGAGCCTGGCTGGACCGACACGGTGGCCTACCGCTACTGGTTCATAAACGAGGGAGACTGGGCCGAGGTGGCCCCCGGTGCCGGCGGCCTGGCGACCGTCACCTTCACCCCGACCCGCAGCGGCTGGCACGACCTCGTCATGTATGCCGTGCGGGCCGACGGGTCCGAGAGCACCACCTGGAACGTGTACTCGTTCAGCGTCGCCGAGGCTGGCTGACCGCTTGGGGTTCCGGAGGTCCCGTCGACGGTGGGACCTCCGGTGCACCTCCGCCGCCAGCCAAGCCCGTGGACCGGTATCTCCCTGCTGATGCGGCTCGGCACGGCCGAGCCGGTGCGCGAACCGCACCAGCAGGTCATCCAGGCCAATCCGCCACCTGACGATTCGATCGACCAACACAAGCGTCATGGCCTGCCCGCCTGCCACCGGAGGTGTCAGACACGAAGTGCGGTCACTTGGTCAGCCGGACGCGTCACATCGGCGTTGACAGCTTGCAGCAGGTCGAAGGCACGGCCGGCCTCCGCCGACACGACGTCGGCTATCTGGTTGTCGTCGTGTCGGCGAGGGTGAGTTACCGGATGCGCTGGAACTGGACGCGCGCGACGGCGCCGAACAGGGCGGCGGTCGCCCGGGGTGTGACGTTGTCGGGGGCGGTCCCGGTCGCTGTGGCGAGCGCCTTGGTGAGGGCTGCCTCGCGCTGGTCGTGCAGGTCGCGCAGGCGCGCGGCCAGGGTGGGGCTCGGTGACACTGCGGTGAACTCCGGGCCGGAGAAGCCCGCGACCGGGTTCTGGGACGTAGTGGCTGCCTGGAATGTGCGCCGCAGGGCGGCCAGCGCCGACCGCTGGGGGAGCGCCGAGCCGCAGTGAGTCACCCGAGTCGACCGTCCGTGCGGACGGCGGCGACGGCTGCCGCCATGCGGGCGAGGCGTGCGCCTTGGAGGCGGGCCGCTTCGAGTACGGCCTTGGCGTACTCGGGATCCCGGCTGGCGCGACTCTCCACCTGGCTCACGCCGTACGGGTTCCCGCCGGCAGCGTGAGCGACGTCGTAGTTCAGGTAGCCCGTGGGCAGAATGACGGACCCCCAGTGGTGGAAGGTCTGGTAGAGGCTGAGCAGGGTCGCCTCCTGACCGCCGTGTTCCTCGTAGCTGGCGGTGAAGCCGGTTGCCGGCTTGTCGGCCAGTTCCTCCGCCTGCCACGGGGCAGTCGTGGTGTCGAGGAACTGGCGCAGCTGAGCGCAGACGTTCCCGAAGCGGGTCGGTGTGCCGAAGGCGTACCCGTCAGCCCAGCGAAGGTCGTCGAGGGTGGCGAGCGGAACGTCGGCGGTGGCGTCGAGGTGGGCTCGCCACGCCGGCTTGGCGTCGATGACGTGTTCCGGCGCCAGCTCTGCCACCCTGCGCAGCCGGACCTCCGCGCCGGCGTCGGCGGCGCCGTCGACGAACGCCTGCGCGAGTCGGTACACGGTGCCGGTGGCGGAGTAGTAGATGACGGCAAGCCTGGCGTCTGCCAGCATGGTTACCTCCTGGTTCGGCTCGGTTCTGCGGTCAACCGTGCCGAACGGCCTTACCGTTCACTGACCATCGTCTTACGGCCGCCGGCGAGAGCCGGTTCGTCGAGGTCGAGCTGCCCGCCGAGGTCCATCTCGGCAGTGAGCTCCTCGCTGCCGAGATGCTCCCGGACGCGCAGGGTGATGCGCCGTACGTCCTGCTGCTCGCCGGCGGGCAGCGGCGCTCCGGCTGCCGCACGCAGCTTCCGGGCCGAGCCGAGCAGCCGCGCCGCGCGGCGATGGTCGCCATCGAGACTGGTGGCGCCGGCCAGACCCTCGAGGGCCAAGGCGACTGCCCGGTGATCTCCGGTGGCTCGCGCCGCGTGGAGCGACTCACGATGGCGGCGTTCGGCGAGGGCAGCATCACCCCGGTGCTCGGCGATGAACCCCAACTCGGCCAGCGCGAGTGCGCAGCCGGGCAGGTATCCTGCGCGGCGGTTCCAGGCGAGCAGATCCCGCTGCTGGCTCTCGGCGGCGTCGACGTGCCCCCGACGCCGGGCGATCATCGCGAGTCCGGTGCTGGCGAACGCGACAGCGGAAGGGCTCGACTGCTCCTGCGCCACCTGTAGCGCGCGGTCATGCCAGGCGACGGCCTCGTCGTAGTCGCCCCTCAGCAGGGCGAGCCGGCCGATGCTCGCCAGCTGACGGGAGACCAACGTCCACAGCCGCAGATGTTCGGCGACACGCAACGCCTCGCGGTGGTACGCCTCCGCGCGATCGTAATCGCCACGGATCTCCGCCAAACTTCCCAACAGGCTCGTCGGGTACACCTGACCCCAGCGGTCGCCCAGTTGCCCGAACAGCGACCGGCTGACCTCGCAGTCGCGCTGGGCGGCGGACAGGTCGCTGTGCAGTACGAGCGCGAGGTCGGCTCGGGTGGCGCAAGCGGCCGCGACTCCCCACCGGTCCCCGTAGGCGCGGAACCCTTCCAACGCCGCGTTGACCAGGTCGGCGGCCTCGCTCGCATCCCCGGAGCCGAGCATCATGGAGGCGAACAACCACTGCGCGAATGCCTTGTCCGGTCCGTCGCCGTCCTGGTACCGCTCCAGGACCCGCTGCCGGGGAGCGTCCGGCTCCCCGTCGCGGGTCGCGAGAGCGGCCAGCCACATGTCCGCTTGCCGCCGCAGTGCGTCCGGAGCGATCTCGTCCGCGCTCGCCGGGACGATGTCCAACGCCGTTCGTAGTGACCGGCCGATCTCTCCGAACCGGCCTCGGAGCAGCCGGTACCAGGACAACGACGCGGCGAGCGTCAAGCCTGTGCGGGCGTGACCATCAGCGGCGGCAACGTCGAGTGCCGCGCGGAGGTTCGCGTTCTCGGTGTCCAGCTCGCGGAGCGTTTGACTTTGATCATGACCGCGTAGCCGCCCAGCGGTCCGCTCGGCGAGACGGGCGAGACACATGACGTATCGGCGACGGGTTGGGGGCAGTTCACCGGCCGTGTCGAGCTGTTCGAGACCGTAAGCGGCCAACGTCTCCGGCAGTCGATAGCGTCGCGGGCGCTCCGCGTGCCGCACCATGACCAGCGACCGGTCGATCAGGCGTGCCAACACGTCGAGGACCTCGTCCGAGACCAGCTGCCCGCCAGCGCACACCTGCTCGGCGGCTGCGAGGGTGGCACCGTCGGCGAAGACCGCCAGCCGGCGCAGCACGGCGCGTTCGGGAGGCGACAGGAGCTCCCAACTCCAGTCGATCATGGCGCGAAGCCCCTGCTGGCGTGGGGGCGCGGTGCGGCGGCCGGAGGACAGCAGTCGGAAGCGATCGTCGAGCCGCGCCGCCAGTTCTCCCGGATCCAGCACCGGCAGCCGGGACGCGGCCAGCTCCAGTGCCAGTGGTACCCCGTCCAGTCGCCGGCAGATAGTCGCGATCGTGTCCGTGTTCGCCCGGTCAACGGTGAATCCGGGCTCGACGGCCCGGGCACGAGCGGCGAAGAGCCGAACCGCCGGAGCCTCGGCGACCTCCTGTGCGGTAGCCCCGGGTCGCGGCAGGGCCAGCGGCGGTACCGGAAAGATCACCTCGCCGAGGATTCCGAGCGGTTCCCGGCTCGTCGTCAGGATGCGCAGGTCGGCCGCCGCGGCCAGGAGCCGTTCGGCCAACTGCGCGATCGGCGCTACCACGTGTTCGCAGTTGTCGAGCAGCAGCAGCTGCTGCCGATCTCGCACGGCGGCCGCCAACTGGTCCATGGGCTCACGTGGGCGATCACCAGGTTGGCTGTCGTCCCGGATCTCGAGGGCCGCCGCCACCAGGTCGACGACTTCGGTGCAGGTCGTCAGGTCGTCGGAGGGCGGCTGGCCGGCCAGCTCGACGAGCCATACCCCGGCGGGAAACCTGTCGGTCACGAGACGAGCGGCCTCGATCGCCAACCTGGTCTTCCCGACTCCGCCCAGACCGGTCAGGGTCACCAGCCGCTCGTTCGCCAGGCGCTCCCGTACCGCCTCGACGGCCTCGTCGCGCCCGATCAGTCCGCCGTACGGGCCGGGCGACAGAGGCGCCGGCAGATTCGTCCGAGTCCGGGTCGACGGCGGTGACTGTAACGCCGGGTCCTGGCGCAGCATCGCCCGATGCAGGTCGGCCAGCTCCTGACCGGGGTCGACACCGAGCTCGTCACGCAGTTGCCGGCGGAACTGCTCGTAGCCGGCCAGGGCGTCACGCTGGCGTCCCGAGCCGTACAGGGCGCGCAGCTGTGCGGCCCGCAGCCGCTCGCGCCACGGATGCCGTGCGACCAGGTCGGCCAGCTCACCGGCGAGCAGGTGGTGCTCACCGAGGTCGAGCCGCGCCTCGGCCAGCTCCTCCGTCGCCGCCAGATACTGGTCGTCGAGCCGGTGCGCAGCCTCGCGTACGAATCGCTCGTCGCTGAAGTCGGCGTACGGGGGACCGCGCCACAGCGACAGCGCTTCCGTCAGCGTTGCCGCCCGCGTCGCCGGCTCCCGTTGCGTGCGCGAACGTGCCAGCAGAGCGGTGAAGCGACCGGCGTCGACCGATTCCGGCGACGTCCGCAGCCGGTAGCCCGCATCACCGGACTCGACCAGCACCCGCCCACCCGCCTCGCCCGTCTCCAGCGCGCGGCGCAACTGCGACACCTTGGCCTGGAGAGCTCCAAGCGCGTTGCCCGGCGGCTCGTCACCCCAGAGATCCTCGATCAGCCGGTCGGCGGTCACCGGGAGTCCTTCATGAACCAGCAGGTCAGCCAGCAGACCACGAACCTTCAGGCCAGGCACGGTGACGGGTTCGCCGTCTGATGTCCACACGGCGATCTCGCCCAACACGCCGAACCGCACAACTTCACCCTAGCCAGTCAGCTGTCCGCCCCAGCGATTTCCTTTGACCGTCGGTCAGCGCAAAGCAAGACGGGGCCGACGTCACCGTCGTGAGCGGTGAACGCACGGCGAGGCACGCCCGACCGTACGTCAGCCGGCCGTCACCACCGGCAACGCAACGGCGTCGGTCAACCCCAACGTGCCGGGATCACCGTACTGACGGGCGGGCTGCTCGACCAACGCTGTGCTGCCGGAGCTCCGGGAAAATCGATGTCCATGCCGTGGCGAGGCGGTGGCCGGGCCGGCCGCACACCCCGGGTGGGCGTGCGGCCGGACTTTCAGCGTGCGTTCTCGATGGCGTACGCCCGGATGATGGTCTGGTCGACGGAGTTGCCGGTGCTGTCGGTCGCGGTCGCCCTCAGTGAGACGTGATCGGCTTCGGGCGAATGGTCAACCAACATCGTCAGGTTCGGCCCTGAGCCGGTGATCCGCGCCGGCTGCCAGGTCCTTCCGTCGTCGTACGACACCTGGACCGTCACCTTCTGCGGCGAGCCGTATCCCGCGCCGGTCTGGCGCTGGAGGAGGACCGGGACGGCGAACCGACCGCCGCCCGGGGCCTGGTTGTGGGTACTCAGGTCGGGTGCGAAGCGTACTGCCATCGCTGGCAGCGGAGTGGCCGCATCCTCGGGCGTGTGCGCTGACCGGAACGTCCACGCCGCGTCGATCCGGGTGGACAGCGTGGAGACGGATCGACTGGCGGTCACCTCCAGGCGGTACGTACCAGGTTCGGCGGGCACCCGGAATTCGCCGTAGGCGGATTGCGTCTCGCCTATCGGCTTGCCGTCCCGGAAGAGGGTCATCCGTAGCGAGTCGGTCTTCGACCAGCCGTAGCGGTTGTTTGCCTGGTCGCCGAAGAGCTGCAGGTCAGCCGTGATCGTGTCGCCGGTTCGCCATACGTACGGGTCGTCGGCCGACGGATCGTCGGGGAATCCAGGGCCGAACACCCCCCGATTCCAGTACTCGACCACCGGTCGGCCGCGCTGGTAGGTCACCGGCGTCGACATGATGAACCCGTCGTACTCGGCCCCGTCGCCCTCCTTCGACGGCAGACCCAAGGTGGGAGAGAACGGGATCCCCGGTGTGTAGCGTTCCGTGATCGTGGCAGGCGCCACGAGCTCCACCAGGAAGTCCTTCAGCACGGTCTGGCCGGGGGACGCGGCGGCGATCCGGGTCTCCACCGTTGCCAGGTCCCGGTCGTGGATCCGGCGGACCAGTTCCGCCGGCACCCGCCCGGCTTCGGACCACTGGACACGGTAGAGGTACGGACTACCGCTGAAGCCGTCCTCGTCGTCGGGCCGGCCCAGGTCTGCGGTCAAGAGAAAGGTGGACTGGTCCTTCGGCGTACGGGTGCTGGATGGCCGGACGAACATCTTGTCGAAGTTCCGGTCGAAGAGGCCGAATCCGGTGTCACCCCAGGCGGTCTTCCGGTCGAACAGAACGAGTCCGCTACCGACCCTGGCGTCCGGTTGATCCACCGTGACCCCGACCGGTTGTGCCTGCCGCGCGTCGACGACGAGTTCCATGTCCCGGGTGACGGTCAGTTCCGGCTCCACCGCCATAGCAGTTCCGGACGGGCTGTCAATACTGGCGTCGAAGTAGTGGCGGCCCTTCGGCACCCGGACGGTCACCTTGCCCGACGGGTCGTACTGTCCGACGACCTCGGGGTGGTCGACGTCGACGAACCGGCTGAAGTGGTTGGGGGTCGGCTGCCCATCCCGATCTAGGTGGATGACGGTGACGTCGTAGCTCTCCACCTCGCGGACGACGCCGAAGGGTGTGCGCACGGTCGTCTGTTCGTCGGTGGCGACGACCACACCGCCGTAGCTGCCGTCGGGGGCCGGCACCGCGGTGTTCGTCACGAGCGCGACCGTCGCGGTTCCGGCGGCGGGCACGGTGACCTGAGCCTGGTCGAGGGTGAACATCCCGGCCGGGGCCGGTTCGCCCTGCGGGTCGCGCGCGCTGGCCGAGAGGCGCAGGGTGACCGGTGTCGTGCCGTGGTTGCGGTACATGATCGTGGTGGTGATCGGCTTGTCGTCGGTGTGCGGCCAGCGGACGATGCCGTTGTTCACTGTGGCCGGAGATGCCAGGACCGTCTGGCTGACGGCCCGGGCGACGTCCAGGCGGCCGCTGCCCTGTTCGTAGATGCCGAGGTCGTCGCGGGGCTTGGCGCTCCCCATCAGGGCGGGCTTGAGCTCGTCGACGTCCCAGCCCGGGTGCTGGCCGGCCAGGATCGCCGCCGCACCGGCGACGTGTGGTGCCGCCATCGAGGTACCCGACAACGCCACATAGTTGCCGTCGACGTGCGGGTACTCCTCGCCCATCACCGAGCCCTCGGCCAGGGGTGCGACGATGCCGACACCCGGCGCGGTGATGTCGGGCTTCAGCCCGAAGCTGTACCAGCGGGGACCTCGGCTGGAAAAGTCGGCCAGGGCGTCCTGCTCGTCGACCGCGCCAACGGTGAGCGCCTCGTCCGCCGAGCCGGGACTGCCGATCGACTTGCTCTCCGGGCCGGTGTTGCCCGCCGCGACGACGAAGAGGGTGCCGGAGTCCTTGCTGAGCTCGTTGACGGCCTGGTCCAGCGGATCGGTGCCGTCGCCCGGGAAGTCACTGCCGAGGCTCATGTTGACCACGTCGGCGCCCTGCTCGACGGCCCACTGCATGCCAGCGATGACACCGGACTCTGCGCCACCGCCGAAGTCGTCGAGCACCTTGCCGTTGAGCAGCTTGCTGTCAGGGGCGACGCCCACGTACCTGTTCGCCGCGGACGCCCCGTTGCCGGTAATGGTGCCGGCAACGTGAGTGCCATGGCCGAAGAGATCATCGGTGCCGGACTCGCTGTCGGTGAAGTCCTTCGCGCCGACAACCGCGTCGGCAAGGTCGGGATGGTCGACGTCGATGCCGGTGTCCAGCACCGCGACGGTAGCCCCTTTGCCGGTATGCCCGGCTTCCCACGCGGCCGGCGCGCCGACCTGCGCCACGCTCCTGTCGAGGGTTGCCGTCACCCTGGCGTCGAGCAGGATGCGCGTGATTCCGGTCGACAGCGCGTGCGGTGCCGCACCGGTCACCGATTCCCAGAATCGACCGGCGTCGGTCTTGACCACTGTCACCGCCCCACCGTCGACACTGGGCAGATCGCGGATCGTTCGGCCACCGGCAGCGGTGAGCCGGCTTTCGGCCGACCGCGCCGACATCCCTTCCTGGTACGTGACGATCAGCGGCACGACGTTCTCGGAGCGGTCGTCATATCCGAGCCGCACCAGCTTCGAGACGTTGAACAGTCGTCGGTCCACCCGACGGGCCGCGACCAGCGGCAGGGCGTCGCTCGGGATGACATACGTGTCGCCGCCCTCCACATGGCGAACGAACCGCACCCCGTCACGGCCCTTGCCCGGCCGAGGCATGACCACCCGCTCGCGGCCCCCGGACAGGTCGACGAGTACCCGGTCACCGGTCACCAGTGTCAGCCAGGAGTGTTCTCCCGGCAGCGCCCGGGTGACCCCCGCGAGTGAGCCGACAGGCTTCACCGCGTGCCCCGGCATCGCCGAGACGGCGGGCGGTAGCGCGACGATGAGCGCGGCTAGGCCTGCCACCCCTCTTCTGATTCGATGTCCAGGCTGTGTCACGAATCCTCCTGTGCGTCATGGGAAAAGGCCATGGCGATAGCAGCTCGACCGTGGCCTCGGGCCGCCCCCGGCGCCGTCCTCGTTGCCGGATACATGCGCGGCACCGGCGAAGGTCGACAGCCTCCGCCTGAGCTTCGGCTGCGCGGTCGCACCCGCGTACAGACTTCGACACCGGATACACCTCAGAAGTTGCCCTCTTCGTCAGGCGTTCGGGCCTGAGGTATGCGCCAGATCCACGCTCTCCGGCCCGCGTTGGGACATGAAGTCGAGGCGCGCATGGGCAAGGACGTACAGCCTGGCGCCGGCCAACGTTGACGTCTCGAAGGAGTCGGCGGCGATGATGGGCTGCGCCTGCGAACGCAGGAACGTCGCCCAGCTGGGGGCGGTGCGCTGGGGTGCCGGGTCGATACCGGCCTGCTGGAGGATCTCCCAGACGGTGGAGGACGCGACCTTCACCCCCAGGACGACGAGGAGTTCGCCGTGGAGGCGGCGGTGACGCCGGCCCGAAGGGGCCGGCGCCACTCGCCGTTGTCAGATGGTGGCGGGGTTGCTGGCGGCGGGGATGTCGCCGCAGCCGCCGTACCTGTGGGCGGAGCGGAGGTGGGTGTTGGTGTGGGTGCTGTAGATGTTCCAGTCGGATCCGTTGGTGCAGTCGGGGCGGTACAGGGCCAGGTCGGTGGCGCCGTCGGCGTTGTAGTCGCCGGGGGCGGGGATGGCGTTGCAGCCGCCGTATTTGAGGCCGGAGCGGAGGTGGGTGTTGGTGTGGGTGCTGTAGATGTTCCAGTCGGATCCGTTGGTGCAGTCGGGGCGGTACAGGGCCAGGTCGGTGGCGCCGTCGGCGTTGTAGTCGCCGGGGGCGGGGATGGCGTTGCAGCCGCCGTATTTGAGGCCGGAGCGGAGGTGGGTGTTGGTGTGGGTGCTGTAGATGTTCCAGTCGGATCCGTTGGTGCAGTCGGGGCGGTACAG